>JAUYPF010000053.1 GCA_030697685.1 bacterium
TATAAAACACACACAAAAGCTTCTGCATCTGATATTTACAAAATAATCCAGAAAGAAGGAACTCTCCGTTTTTTCTATGAACCATTAATTCTTCATTTTCAGTGTAAAGATAAAGAAGCAGCTGAAAAAGTTTTACAACTCCTACAAAATAATGGCTTTAAGAAATCTTGTTTGAGATCATTTAAACATTGGACAATAGAAATCAATGACACAGGAAGCATGGAAACAATAGTCACAAAAGATCTCTCTAAAGAATATATTACTCTTCTCGTGAAAGAAGCAAATATTCGTTTGAAAAAAACAAAAGAAAATATAACTAAATTAGAAAAACTATTCCTGCTTCTCTTCTAAAGCCTTATCAACCATTTCTTCAAGTCTTGCTTTATACGCATCTATAGCATAACTTGTCCCATCAACACGAATATACTGACCACCACCCCAAATTTTATTTTCATAACTTTCAATTTCTACAGATTCACCAGCAATACGTGCATTCCTGCTTCCAGTAGTTTTTTCAAACTGTGTTCCATACCATGTAAGATATGAACTAAGAGCAATAGCTGCAGCAACACCGCCCCAAATTTTATATTGTATATCCAATGCCATTATTTTTTTCTCCTCGGCAATATCCCTATAAAAAAATAAAATAAAAAAATTATTTCTTACTGAAAAGCATTCGTAAGAATACTAAAGCAAGAACGATTAAGATTACATCCACAAGAATCCAGAAGCTTCCTGGTGTTTTCTCTGCAAACCATGTATTAACACCAGCAAAGAAACTGTCTGCTTCAGCTGCTTTTTCACCAAAATCAACAGTGACAATTTCAGTAACTTCATTTCCTGCATCATCGCTTACAGTGATTTGAATGTCATGTTTTCCTTCAGTTGTATCATCTAATGAAAGGTAAACATAGCCATGTGCTTCATCTCCAGCTTGCAATAATGAGAGATATTCTGTTCCTGTAGTTTCAGCCCAGCTTACATCTTCAACAATAATACTGATAACCTTATCATCCTCACCATTATTGCTGACAATCATATTCAAAGTAAGCTCATTTCCTTCAACAGAATAATCTTCAGAAATATCTAAATTAAGATCTCCAACAGCTTCTTCCTCACTACAAGAGCTTACTGTAACAGTAATCAATTCACTATCAAGAGTATTCCCATTCTTATCATTAAGAATAGCTTCTAAAGAATAACTTCCTTCTTTAATATCATTAGGTAAACTAAGATCAAAGCTTATTTTTTCTTCATTGTCGCTATCATCAAAATCACCTAAATCGATAGTATCAGAATTTTCTTCAACATCAAGGTCTGCATCTCGTAGTTCAATATAAAGATCATTGATAGAATCAGCACCAGTACTTGTTGCAACAATAGATACTCTATAATCATCTCCACAAACAAGACCAACTTCTGGGCTTAAACTTGTATCTGAAATGACTGCATCTTGATCTTCTCTATCAAAATCAATTTCTACAGATTCATAATCACAACTATCATCTTCATTGCCATCTTCATGGACTTGAACAAAGAGCTCGTAATTGTCATCTTCATCAAGATCTGTTGGCAGTTCAAAGTCAAAGCTAAATGTTTCAGTTTCATCCTCATCAATAGAGCCTTCAACACGTACAACCTTTTCTTTATTACCAGTATCTGTATTGTATAATGTTACTTCTACTTCTACGTCAAGATCATCATTTGCTTTATTTTCGATTTTCACTTCCATAGGAATAGTATCTCCAGGAATGAAATCATCTCCATCATCAGGATTTCTAATCTCAATATCAAAGTCGCTTCCTTGTTTTCCTTCCTCACAGATATCTGCTACAAGTTCTGCGCTTAATGAAAGACTAGAGCTCTTAGTAGAACTTCCTGTAGCACTAACACCGATAGTCCCACTATAACTTCCAAAGTCCATATCAGAATCAGGATTAAGAGTGGCAGTAACAGTCATGCTTGATCCAGGTGTAAGAGAACTACTTGCTCCAGAAAAGCTCACACTCATTTCATCATCATCATTATCTAAAACTTTGCCTATATCACCATCAGAACTTGTAAAATTAATAATCCAACTAGAAAGTGTAGTACTTCCATCATTAGTAATACTAAATGTTTCACTCTCATCTTGATCATGAACATCAAAACTTAAGCTGCTTACACTAGTGGTAAAAGAATCTTTACTATTAATAGTAAGGCTGTAAGGCAAGCTTTCTATATTTGTAGAATTAGTTGTATCAGTTCCTGTAATAATCCCTGTATAAATTCCCGCTGCTTTTGCAGGCACAGTCATAGTAAAACTAACTGTTGCACTTCCGTTGGCAGGCACACTCACGCTTCCAATTGTTGGAGCACTGATGGTATTTGCTCCAGAAATTAAACTGCTACTAGTACTGGAAACTGTCATAGCTGTAGCTCCAGCATTAAAATAAACAATATCAAAAGTAACGCTAGTTCCTGGATCCCCTGACTCACTTGCAATTGGACTTCCGCTAAGATCACCATCAGCAGCAACAAATACAAAAGCCATAAGGAATATCAATAATGTACTTATAATGAATTTTTTCATAGTCTAAAACCCCCTAAATGGTGTTTTCAATGTAAGACAGTCCTTTTTTAAAGCTTCTGATTTTTAAAGAAGGGAATTTAGTCTCCAATCGAGGACAAAGAGAAAGGGAATTATTTTTAAAGAGAGAAGAAATTTCTCAAGAATATAGCCCAAGAAAATTACAACATTATATTTACTGAAGTGGTAAAAGAATGGAATGGGGTAAATTATAGAATTCAATAGAGAAGATGGATAATATTCAGAGTTTTTTGTACGACCAAATTGGATATAGAAAAATAGAACAGCTTCTAAAAAAAAAGAGAATATATTTTCCTTATCTCATGGATTTTTTTTCTGGGACTGTATTAGGAAGCTGGCGACCATCAATAAAATCTTCAACAGATATCTCAACACAATGGCCAAGAGTTCCTTATATAAAACAAAAAGTAAGAAATTCTGAAAATATGTTTTCTCATCGACTTTTACTCAAAGATTTTTTTGTAGGATATACCCTTGATGGTGTAGATGGTTTTTTGAGTAGTAGTAGAAGAAAATATTTCCCTTATGCTCATTTAGAAATCCCAAATATAGAACTTACAAAAAATAGTTGGAGAGCATGGCTCAAATCTCCTAGCATAGAAATAGAAATCAATGAAGCTCCAATAAAAGAAGCAAAATATTGCACCATAGATTTTTTGCTTGAAGACTCTGATGTTGATAAAATAAATAGGCTCATAAAAGAATATTCTATAAGAATTGGAGAAGAAATAAAGAAATTAACTATAAAATAGCTTCACACTTTCAAACTCAAAACCTTAGATACACCATCTTGCATGGTAACTCCATAAATGGTTTGTGCTTCAGAAATAATTGCATCATTATGTGAGATAACAATATACTGTGCACCCTTAGAATACTTTGCAATCAACTTTGATAGCAATTCAGAATTCTTCTTATCTAAAGCAGCATCTACCTCATCCATCAAATAGAACCAAGAAGGTTCAAACTCTTGAATAGCAAAAATAAAAGATAATGCCGTAAGCGTTTTTTCTCCTCCAGAAAGACTCTTGATATCTAAATATTTACTTCCTACAATTCTAACACGAATATCTACTCCACCATCAAAAACATTTTCAGGATTTTCTAATACTAATTCAGCATCTCCTTTTGTAGATAAAGATGCAAAGATCTCTTTGAAATTTCTTTCTAATAATTTGAATGTCTTCATAAAACTTTCTTGTTTCTTACTTTCAATCTCAAACATCATTTTTAAGACATCCTCTTTTTCTAATTTTAGTGTATCAAATTTCTGGGTGAGATGTCCATATTCCTCATTGACTTTTTCATAAATTTCCAAGGCTCGCAAGTTTACGTTGCCCATAGTACGCAGCATATTTTCAAAATTCTTAATTTCAGCATGGAGATCAGAAAGTGTAATACCTCTTCTGAGGGAAACATCTTTGAATGGTTCAAATTCTTTCTTCAATCCTTCTACTTCTCCTCCAAGCACTGCTTTTTTAATAGAAACATCATTTCTTTTTCCTTCAACACCACGAATGCGTTCTTCATTTCGAATAAGCACGTTATCTCTCTTTTGAATAAACTCCTCACACTTTGCTCGCTTATTGAACATTTCCTTGTATTCAGCATAAAATTGTTTTTGATTTTTCTCCTTAATCTTTAAGATATCATCATTTGATTTCAATTCTTCATGCAATTCTTTTAATTCTTTAGAGAAACTCTCAAATTCTTTCTCCATATTCTTTAAAATACTAAGAACTTTCTCTTTTTCAGAGCTATACAAACTAATTTGATTATGCAAAGAATTTTTCTCAGAGTCATTCTTAATAATTTGTTCTCTCAATCCTTGTCTTTGTACCTCAAAGTTCTCAAACTCTTTACTGACTTCAGAACTTCCTCTCTTAGAAAGAGTTTCCATATGCCCTTGCTTTTCTAATTTTAATTTTCCTAGCTCTTTTTCAATACCTGCAAAAGAATGTTCAAAATGTTTCCCATCAAATTCTTTACTCTGAGCAAGCAATTCCTTCCTTTTTGCTTCTAACTCTTTCACATCTTCTGTACCACCAATAGAAACTTCTGCAGCACGAATTTCCGCTTCAAGAACAGCTTTTCTTTCTCTGGAATAAATAATATCTTCTTCATTGTCTGTTTTTTTCTTTTCTAATAATGTGACAGTTTCATTTAGTCTTTCCATATCCTTCTCAAGTCTTTCCATACCAGAACTGACTTCTTTTTGTTGGAATCCTAAACCTCCTGAACTTTCTCTTCGAAAACCTCCAATCATTGCACCAGAAGTTTCCATAAGATCTCCTGTCAAAGTAATCATCCTTGCCCGTCCAATGCCAATCCTACGTGCAGTGGCAATATCATCAACAACAACAGTTCCACCAAGAACATATTTGAATACAGAAGCAAATTTAGATTCATATTGCACAAGTTCAATTGCAAGACCATGTGTTCCATGTTCTTTTGCAATTTGTTTTTCCTCATTACTAATAGATCTTTCTTGTAATTTATTTAAAGGGAGGAATGTAACAACACCTAATTTATTTTCTTTCAAATATTGAATGCATTTTGCAGCAATGGCATCATTTGCAACAACAATACTTTTCATTCTTGTTCCAGCAGCAACTTCCATAGCCAAGGAATATTTCCCAGAAACTTGGCCCAAGTCTGCAACAGTCCCATATACTCCTTGCATTTTTTGTTCAATAATTTTCTTGATCGCAAGATCTCCCGCACTTGCTTCTCGAATACCAATACTCTTTGTCCGTAATTTTGCAAATTCTTCATGAGCATCCATGAGTTTGCTTCGTGCAGAACCGAGTTGTGCAGAATACACAGAGCTTTGATTCAATGCTTCAGAAAGTTTTTTCATAATTTCTTTAAATTCTTCTCTATTTTTCTTGAGTTTAGAAAATTTTTCTTGATCTTCCTTTTTCAAGGCTTGAATTTTTTCTATTCTTTGATCTAATGCTTGAATTTCATAATCAATTCTGTCTTTTTTTCGTAATTCATTTTGCTTTTCTTCTTCTAAACCAAGAATTTCTCTTTGTTTTGCTTCTATTTTTTGATCTAATTCCTCAAGAAGTTTAGAAACATCATCTTGATTGGCAATGCCATGTTTTTTCTTATAGGATTCAATCTTCTGTAAAAGTTGTTCCTCTTTTTTCTTTACATCTTCATTTTCTTTATGTAATCTTCCTTGTTTCGTATGTGCTTCTTGAACTTTTGTTTCATACTCTTTTATACTTTCATCAAGGCTTTGTTTCCTTTCTTTAAGTTTCTTCAGTTCATTCTCGCACACATCTCTTCGTGAACTATCTTTGATAACTTTTGTTTTGAGATCTTCAATTTCTTTTCCTAATTCCCTTTGTCTTTTGTCCCCTTTCTCATTCAATTCAGTATTAATGACTCCAATTTCTCGTCGTTTTTCTTGAATTTCCTGTTTTGCTTGTGTAATTTCTGTTTGTATTCCTGAAATTTCTTTTTCAAATTCAACATATTTCTTTTCGACCAGTTCCAGCTCATCACTCTTTTCTTTGAGCATCAAATGCACACGCGTTGCTTTATTCCTTCCAATATTTTGTTCTAATTCCTTATACTCAATTGCTTGGTCTCTGTCTTTTTTCAAATCTTTTAGTGTTTTTTCTCTCTCTATAAGAATAATCTCTGCTTCATTCAATCGCTCTTGAACTTTATTCAATTCATTCATTGCTTTTTCTTTCTTTTCTTCAAACACAGAAATCCCAGCAATTTCTTCAATAACTTCTCTTCTCTCTACTGGCCTCATTTCCATGAAATGCACAATGTCTCCCTGCAAAACAATATTATGCCCATCAGGATCGATACGTGCAGCAGAAAGAATATCAAGAACTTGTTGCCTTGTCATAGTCTTATCATTGACATAATACGTACTGTTTCCAGATTGTTTGACTACTCGTGTAATTTTTACTTCTTTATTATCTATGGGAAAAGATTTTTTAGAATTATCAAAATGGATAGAAACTTCTGCTTCAGATGCAGCCTTTCCCTGCTTACCTCCATTGTAAATAAGGTTCGCAGATTTCTCAGCTCGTAGACCTTTTGCTGAGCTTTTTCCTAGAACAAAACAGATTGCGTCAATGATGTTGCTTTTTCCAAAACCATTTGGACCTATTACAGCATTATAACCCTCTATAAGGTCAATATCAACTCTTTTAGCAAATGATTTAAATCCCTTCGCTGTAAGCTTAGTTATAATAGTCAATAGATCACCTTTTTATCTTTTTTTTTCAAGTCTTGACGGTATATAAAGGTTTTTGTTTGAGATTATGTTTTTTCAACTCCATAAGGGATAGAATCATACTTTCCAAAAAAGGTTTCACAATCATAACAAATAAGCAGATTGTTCAGAACTATATGATTTTGGGGATTAGGATTTTGAGGCTCTTCATCCACTCTATGGTAGCCTCTCATGCAACACATATCTCTTTCTAGAATTATAAGCTCTGCCATTGCAACAATACCTCTATTTCCTACTCGTATGTTTGCTCGTTCTACAAGAGTATCAAGGTCTAATTTACTCCTAGGAATAATATCATCATCTGGTACACAAGAAAAATAATGTTAGAGTATAAAAATCTATTTACTAGACTGAGCAACACGAACATTTGCTTGTAAGAATTCAGCTAAGGATAAAGCAAAATGCTTTCGAATATAAGATTCTTCAACTGTAAGAGGACTTTCAAATCTTCTTTCACTCATGCCTAAAAGACCATTACTAGAAAAGCGTGAGTCAGGTACAAAGGAAGGTCTCTGAAAATACAAATCAACTTCTTCATGATCATAGAAAGTGCAACGATTCACTGTATGTGCAAGACTTCTGCCGAATTGTTCTTTGCTATTATTTCCAGCAACAAGAATATCATACAATCTTTCTTCAGGAAAGGTAATTTTTGGATTTATTCCTATTCCTACAAAACTTGTTTGGCAATCATCAATACGCCCATCTGTATGATAAGTAAAATTCTTCATTTTAACAACATAAATCTCTTGCATAAAAAGCTAATATTTTCTTCCCCTTTATTTACTTTTTCACTGCAAAATAACAAACTTTAAATAAGAGATATAACTCTATATATAACATGAAAACAGAAGCAAGGGTAAAGTCTTGGGGAAGCTCTCTTGGACTTATTGTCCCAAAAGAAGTTGTAAAAAAAGAGCATTTATCTGATGGAGAACAAGTGATTATAGATATACAAAAAAAGAAGAATATTAAAGACATTTTTGGAAGTTTAAAAGGCTGGAAAATAGACTCCCAGAAAATGAAAGATACAATGCGAAGAGAATGGGGCGAGTGAAATATTTTTTAGATACATATGCAATGATTGAGATTACAAAGGCAAATGAATCCTATGAAAAATATCTAACTGAGAATCTTACAACATGTGCACTGAATCTCTATGAATTTTTTTACTCTTGTCTTAAAGATTATGGAGAAGAAAAAGCAAAAGAGTTATTTTATGTTTTTCATAGTATATCCCTAACAATAAGTAATGAGGATATTTTTCTCGCCGCAAAATTAAAAATGAAATATGCAAAGAATAAAATTTCCTATGCTGATGCTTTAGGATATGCAATGGCAATAAATAGGAATATGCGTTTCTTAACAGGTGATAAAGAATTTAAAGATTTAGAACAAGTTGAATTTGTAAAATAATTCTACTTTTTCACTGCAAAAAACCAATAGATATTTTTATCTGGATGCGCACAATGTTTCCATCCCCAAACTTTCTTAAAATAAGAAATAGTATACTTATGTTCTGGTCCAAGCCATGGATCAAGGAGATAGACATATTTTCTTCCAATTTTTTTAAGCACTGCATAATGCCCTACTTTTTCGGGAGAATACCAGTAACTAATAATAATTTTATACTTTTCTTTTTGTAATTTTTGTAATGCTGCAAGAGTTCCAAAACGTTTATACACACACTTTAATTTATATTTTTTCACTAAATTAAAAAAAGATTTATCATATGTCCCTTGTTTTTTAGTATGAAGAACTTGTGCTACATGGTGCTCTTTTCTTTTCACACCTACAGAGGCTAAAACCATCCTTGCAGAAGCTGGTCCACAAGTATATTCTCTCTCTTGTTCATAGTAGGGTACTCGTACCATAAAATGCCAAATCTTAACGAACTATTTAAGGCTTCTCGTGATTGATTTTGAACATTTTTTTTGTCCCTTTTTCAACCGTTCTGCTGAGTCTATTTTGGTAAAAATGCAGAATTTGAGGGTTTAAGGTCTTTGTTTATATAAGGTAAAAAATAAAAAATAGGTTTAAAAGACTTAAAGTTAGTTGCACTTTGAGAAACCACAGCTGCATTGTTCACAACCTTCAGCAATTCGTAAAGGGAGAGAACAGCTTGGACAAAACTTTCCAGTCACTTTTCCTTCACCTTTTATCTTAATAGTTGGGGTTTGTGTTATATTATGCCCATTTCCATTATTAATTCTTGCTTCTTTCCTTAAAACAGACTCCAAACCTTTAGCAATTGCATGTGGAAATGAAGTAACTTTATGCTCTCCAATCCCCACCTGTGTTTCTCCAGTGATTTTTTGGAATTGTTCTATATATGCCTCAACAGGTACACCTGCTTTTAGACCAAGAGTTATAGCTTTTCCATACCCTGCAGCGATTCCGGGAAGATCACCTTCAGTATTTGGTACTGATACAAAGACCTCATATGGTGCAATGTCCTTTCCATATTCATCTTTTTCCCAATTAAGACCGACAAAAACATTCAGCCCATAGGGAGTTCTTTGTTTTTCTGTTAGCCCTCCAACAATTTCTGGTCGAGGTTCTGCAAGTCTTTGGGCAACAAGAGTTGCAAGGTCTTGTCTTTTTTGTCTAAGATTTTCAATAGGGTTTATTTCTTCTTTTGTAAAACCCCCTTTCACTTTCAGAGGCTGATCTTTTCTAGTACCATTTCTGTAAAAAGTAACTCCCTTGATCTTAAGCTCATCTGCAAGAAGAAAAGCTTTTTCAACATCTTCAACACCCACGTTACTTCTAAAGTTTGTTGTTTTACTAATTGCATCATCAACATGGTTTTGTACAACTGCTTCCATTCTAAGATGATCTTCTGGACTAATATCATACGTAGTTACAAAGATATTTTTAATTTTATCCAGATGTTTTTGTCTCATTCCAAATCTATCATCCTGTTCTCCAGCACCCTTCACAAGAGTAAATCCTTGAAGAGACCCATCTCCTCCATTTGGATCTTGTACATATGTATGGAATCTCCTTTTTTCTGCATCATCAAAGAAGAAAGGATACTTCTGTAATTTCTCTTCTAGAACTGGATTAAAAACATCAACAGTAGTTCCTTGTACAGTTGTTCGTGTATATGCTAAAGCATATTCTGGCTCCATCCCTCCAGTTGTTTGAGCAGCAAATCCTGTTGTTCCAGTAGGTGCTAGGGTTCGTACAATTGCATTTCTCTTAGGTCTTCCATTTCTAAATTTACTATACTTAAAATTAGGGAATGCACCAAATTTTTCTGCTTTCTCATGAGATGCTTCATCACTTTCTTTTTCCCAGAAAGCAAGAAGTGTATCAACAAATTCTCTTGTTTCTGAAGAATTATAGGGTATTTCTAAACGATAAAGCATATTTGCAAGCCCCATGAATCCCATTCCTATTTTTCTATTACTCTTTTGCGTTCTTTCAATATTCTTATTGGTAAATTCATTTTGATCAATAGAATTATCCAAAATTTCATACATCAATCGAACATTTGATTTAAAGGCCTCATAATCTACCCTGTACCCTGAAGATTGTGAAGGGTCTTTCACAAGTATTTTTTCTAAATTTGTATGCCCAAGAGCACATGCTTCATTTCCTAAAAGAGGTTTTTCTCCACAAGGATTTGTCGCACGCATCTCACCCACACCTATAGGCAGATTCACAAAATGTCCTTCATCATCTCTTTCAGTGATAAATTCATCAACAAGTTTCTCTAATGGGACATTCTTTTTTGCTTGACGAAGTCTACCAATGATTTCTAATGCTTCTGAATCCCTTTTTTCTAAAATATATTCTTTAAAATATCTTGGGAGCGTTGGGTTTCCATCATTAATATGTCCTGTATTAATAACTCCTGGTTCTCCATTGAACCAAGCTCCATAGGACAAATGTCGAAGAACCTTTTTAGCATCCAAATAGACTTCTCCCTCTTTAATTTTTCCTATGACTGTATAAGAATCATCAAGCCCTTCTGGAACCCATGGGCTCAAAACATCAACACCATTCTCTCCAATAAGCAAAGATACTTTTGCTTTTTTATTCATCTTTGTCACATCTAAGGACTCTCGTAATTGTTCTTCACTGTAATATTCTGTAATGTGTGGTCGTAATTTAGGATTAAAATGAGGATTTTTCAATCGATAAAATCTCTCTTCTCCTTCAGCCCGTGCAGCTGCCCAAAAAGGGTGATCTTCAGCAATAGAAATGTTCGCTGCTGCAATTTCTCCATCTTGTCTTTTACAATAAATAAATCTCATGATATCAGGATGATTCCAATCGAGCATAAACATATTTGCTCCTTCTCTCTTCCCTCCTTGATTCATCGTTTTTCCAAGAACAACAGAATACATCCCCATAAAAGCAACAGGTCCATCAGTCGTTCCTCCTGTTCCATGAATGCTTTCATTTGCTGGTCGTAAGTTAGAAAAATTAAATCCTGTTCCACCAATGGAAGCCTGAATTTTAGCAGCATCTTTCATCGTATCAAATATACTTTCTCGAGAATCATAAATATCTAAAACAAAGCATGCAAACAGTTGTTCCTTCACAGTTCCTTCTTGTCGAATATCATTAAGAAGTCCAGCATCTCCACACTCTGCAAGCCTCTGAGTTAAATCTCGAGCAATGCTTTTATGCCCTGCATTTGCCATATAAGGTGTATTAGGAAACATTTCTCTATTCACAAATTTTTGAAAAACTTCTTTGGTAATCATTTCAAGATCTACGGTAGAATCATTTCGTGTAAGCCCTTCAGCAACACTCAGTGCAGCACGATAAAATACCATCTCTGGAGTCTCAATATACCTTTTAGTTTTAGAGTCTTTTCTTCCCCATTTGTCTAAAACAACTTTATAGTGAGAATCTGACATAGTAGGGTTTTGTAATCCTTGATAAGAAGCTTCAATAACATAATCTGGATATGCTCCTAATTTGAGTTTAGTTCTCCCATGTTCAAAAATTTTAATTTCAGTACCAGTACTTTTATCTCTAACTTTAAACCCCTCTAAGAGCGGTGCAACTTTTTCTAAATATCCATTTCCACCATCTGCCATTTTTACCCCTCACTTCCTTTTTATTTCTTGTATCTCTTTTTTAAAATCTTCAATGTCCTTAAATTCCTTGTACACTGAAGCGAATCGTACGTAGGCAACAGGGTCAAGCTTTTTGAGCTCTCTAATAACCTTGTCACCAATGACTATACTTTTAATTTCTTTCAAGTTGAGCTTTCGCAACTCTCCTTCAATTTTATCCACTGCATGCTCAATTTTTTCTATAGGTATAGGCCTTTTTTCACATGCTTTCAAAAGCCCTCGTGTAAGTTTTTCTCTATCAAACTGCTCTCTTCGCCCATCTTTCTTCACAATGGAAAAAGGTGTTTCTCTAATTTGCTCAGAAGTTGTAAACCTCTTTGTGCATTTCAAACACTCTCTTCTTCTTCGAGTTTCACTATCAATATCTCTTTTATCAATAACCTTCGTTTCCAAATTTTGACAAAAAACACATCTCATAGCAAACCCCAACATCTTGTGGTAGAAGCTCTAACTTCTAACAAGATACAGTAGTTACCTACATTGAAGCAATTTATAAATATTCATATACTCAAGGATATGATTCCGGAAATCTTCCGGTTTTTTCTGCTAAAGCTTTATGAAGAGATTTTCTTTAAGGATAGAAATAGAAAAAATTTAAATAGAAGGAAAGACTACATTAGTGTAGTCAAATGAAAGCGTGGTCTACTTTAAAGAAATACAGAAAACAGAGCACTATAAAGAATTTCATGAAAGACAGTTTCCTTGGCTTGAAGTAATTACAGTTATAGTCTGTAGTAAAAAACAAATAAGGAAAAAAGATGGAAAACTAGAAATCGAAACAGAAAGATATTACATCCTTTGTGAACTAAAGGACACAATATTATATGTAATAAATGCCAAAAGAAAATGAAATGCCCAAAATGTAACGGAAAAATGAACCTTGTGGAAGTAAGCATAGAAGGTGCGAAAACAAAAGCACTGAGTAGACAATGTAAAGAGTGCGATTTTTTTGAATTTGACGCAGAAACTGCAACGAAAGTACTCCAAGAAATCAAAGAACAGCCTATTCAAATAAAACAAAAAATTGTAAAACTTTCTAAAGATAGATTGGGGATTTATTTTAATAAACACATAGTGGAAAGTCTCAAATTAGATGCTGGAGAAGAGATTTCAATTACTATTCCAGATAAAAAGCATATTTGGATATCTTTAAAAAAATGAAATGCTATAAATGTGGAAAAGGAATGTCATTTAAAAAAGGTATACCATTTAATGAATATACTATTAATGGTTGGATATGTTCTTGTGGAGAGAAATATTATGATTCAGAACAGGCTCAAAAAGTGTTATTACAAAATAAATTTCGAAAAAAAGAATTAAGAGCAAAATTAGGGCAAATAAAAAGTAATCTTATCATTAGAGTTCCAAAAGAAGTAGAGTCTGCATTACAATTAAAAAAGGGCAAAGAAGTTATCATAAAAATGGAAAAAAAAGGTTTTCTTGTTCTTCCCGCCTAAGCAACAAAATGCCCAAAATTATATAAACCTAAACTTTTCTCACAAATTTCATGAAATGCTATATCCCTTTGTTTTTAGCTTCTTGTATAGGAAGTTCTGACCTAAATCACAACAACACACAAAATGATTTAGAATACTTTTGTGCTACAGATACAACAGATCCAGAGATTATTTCTGCAACATGGCCAGAAGTAATGTCGCAAAATCAATATATACATGTGAAAGCAAAAGATAATAATTCTATAGAGTCTGCTATTTTTTCTACAGAAATTATAAGAAGAAATCCTTCAATGATTGTAACACAAAAAGTTAAAGCAGAAAAATTAGCTGATGGCTTTTACCAAGCATATGTTTTTCCAATGCGTCCTATATTAAAATATGAATGGACTGTAACAGATTGTAATGGAAATAAAGCAAAAATAAGTAAACCTGGCCCAGACTATTAAAAAATCCTTATACAAAAGATTCTCTAAATAATACCCCTATTAAAGAGTAACATTTAAATAGAAGTATATCTCTAAAAATTAATATCAAATGCAACTTCCTAAAGAACTCTATGTACATGAAGCAGATGCAAAGCGTATCTGGGAAAAATTTAATTTACTAGACCAAAGAATACTTTTTTTACAAAGAAATACAACAAGAATGGCAATGGAATTTGGAGAAGAAGACTACCCTTTAAGGCCATTTCATTTTACATTATTTCCAGGAAGTACAAATGAAGAAGTAAATAATCGTATGGCGGAAACAATGCTCAGAGGAAGAACAGCAATCAATACTCTTCTCAGAGAACATCTTGATGAGAGCCAATATGATTTCTTCGAGCTTCCTGAAATTCAAGATCCCTTTAGTTTCCATGCATTTATCAAAGATGCCTATCATAATTATCATTCTACCATAAAAAGAAATGCTAGTGCTCGTGCACGCTATGAAGCCTATGCAGCAATTCGTGCAATGGAACTCGGCTATAGAGTAGGAACGATTGATGAATGCCCCTTAGTGCTCAATGCAGTACAACATTTTCCATCTGTAAAAATAACCTTAGAGAATATTTTTGGCTTTTCACATAAAATGCCTACAGAAAAAGAAGGTATGGAAAATTCTTGGGATACGAATCTAGGCATAAAAATATATTCCTATGATGATACAGCAATGCATACAAGAGTAAAATATTTAGAAAAAGATGGATATACTCCTCGTTATAGTTCTATCTTGATGAAAATCTATAAAGAGGGGGAATTTGCAGAGGAACTGAAGGATTATTTAGGTGCAGAACTCATTGTAGAAAATGATGAAGAAAGAGATTGTCTTGTAAAGTTCATAAAAAAGGAAACAAGTCTTACTGGTCATTTAGAAAAATGGAAAGATACACGAAAAGGAAAAGTTGGAACTGCTTCAAGTAAAGACTATGGGGTCCTAAAATGGATTCTCAGAGTTCCAGTACAAGTCTATAGGGATATACCTCAGGCTACAAAAATAGCATTCTATGAAAGAGTCCCAATAGAAATACAAGTATTAACAATAAAAGATCATATTATCCGAACACAACAAACAGAAACAACACATAAGGCCTACAAAAGAAGACAATTCCTAGAAATATTCCCTGCATTATTTCCTAGAGAGATATATGAAAATATCTATTAATAATCTGTAAGACTCTGTTGTGCAATTTTTTTATACGTAGCCCAAGACTTTCGAAATATTTCAGGGTATTTTTTTGCATTTTTCTTCAAAAAAGCCTGAGTAACAGGGTCTGCTGGATAACCGCTTCCCATTTTTCCATATTTCTTTTCTAAGTCAACAATAATCCTATCTCGTGTGACTTTTGCAAGAATAGAAGCAGCAGCAACCTGAAGATGTTTTTCTGCATTATGTTCTAAAACCAATTCCATTTTTACAGTAAGTAAATTTTGGAGATATTCTTTGTATGCAGGAATATTATTGCTTGGACAATCTACAATTGCTTTGTCTGGTTTTAACTCATTAAGAATAAGCGCTGTTTTCATTGCCTCAAGAAAATTTAAATTAGTTGTATCAGAGTTCACTGCATCATCAATCTCTGCAGGTTCAATAATAATAAGTTTGTATGCTTTTACAATTTTTTTAATAGGCTCAAAAAGAAATTCCCTCTTTTTTGCTGTAAGTAACTTAGAATCTTTCACACCAAGCTCCGCTAGTTTAGGGATGTCTTCTTCATCCACAACAACTCCACACATGACTAAGGGGCCAATGACAGGACCTATTGGCTTATTTCACCTAAATGAAATAGACTGCCAGCTTCATCAGCTCCTAAAAGTAAAGTCATAAAGAAAAAATTATTCTCGAAGAATATAAAGTTTACTAAATAAAAAGTAAGCAATTTACTTGAGCTTTTTCTTATGTTCAATCTTTTTTGTGTCTTGAAGTCCTAAAAAATTACTGTCAGATATAACTGCTGTCCCAGTTTCCTTCTCAAGAGCTACTCTGGCATCATGAGCAATTTTTCCGCCTTTCTGTGCAGTCTCTTTGCATTCCTCAAGTCCTTTTGCATCTTTTGCAATAGTAATATCTGTTGTTGCTTTCTCTCCAAGCATAGTAAAGATCAGTTCCCAATCTGTCATATGATCTCTGACATTTTGGTTTTTCTTTTCTAAGCCTTTAAACTATTTATACTCTTGCACAGTTTTTCCAAACGTAGCTTTACTAATTTCATTTGTCAGAATGGCAAAGTCCCTCTCTTCAATGATTTCTCTATTCTTCCATTCATCTGTAAGCTCTTGTCGAATGGCAATGCCTCTAAGCCTTTTTTCAATCCATTCTTGAGGATAGCCTTTGAGCTCATAGTATTCTTTTACTCTATTCTGTGCAAGTTCTGGATTTTCAATTTCTTGCACGCGTTCATAACCAACTTGTGCGAGCCATAGTTTGAAAGGTTCTGCATGTTTAGAGGTTATAGACTGAATAATTCGAAACATACTTTTTGTGTTTGCACAGTCTGTTTCGTAGTTTTTTCCATCTGCTGCTGGTAATTTCAGTTGTATCCAAATTGGGGACAACTGAAGATCCTAATAGAGCATTACTCAGCCAGCATCACGCCTTTCTGGATAAATATTCGCTTGTACTCCAAGCGTTTCTTCACATACTCCATCTGCACTTCTTTGCCTGTCATGCCTAAGACCTTGAAAAATGCCTGCAAATCTTTTTCATTCCTAATATCCCATGCATCTTTTGCAAAGCTTCCAATAACCATAGGAATCTTATATTTTCGGCAAAGGTGAATATTCTGTATAACCCTTCCTAAATCTTTTGCTCTTTGTAAAGAATGGAGTATACTTGAAAAAGAAAATCCAATCGCAACACTATGTTCCCTCGCCAATGCACAGAGCACATGATTCAAACCAGAGTTTCTTTGATGCATAAAATCTTTCCTTTGTCCAAGATGTGGATCAAGAAGAATATCTACATATTTTGAAGAAAGAGCCAGTCTATTAAAAGTATCATCTCCACCTTGTACAATAACTAACTCCTTGCTTTGGAGTTTAGGAATTTTTTTTAAAATTTCTGCTTTGTATCCAAATCCTTCGCATTGAATGATATCCATAAAGAAATAATAAATTATATCTTTAAAAAGCTTTTTGGGGAGGCTACTCTTATTAAGTAATTAATAAGGAAAGATTTATTAAAGGTACATTTGCGTAGGAACAAATATGGATATAGACAATCTAAGCCTTATAAATCTCTTTTTGGATAAAACAAAGAGAGAGCCTTTAGAAGAACTTGTTGAAATGGGAAAAAACAAGTTAGCAAACCCTCCAAAGGTTTGGGCGAATTCTTGCAAGGAGAGATGTACGAATGATGAAGCATGGTATCTATTAATAGATATGTCATTAAGAGTAGATGATTTCTTAGGGGTGCAAATCAAAGATTTCCCTTCTCTTCATTGTGGGTCTTCATATCCTCTTCCTTTTGTCTTAAGTTCTGTACCTAGTATGAGCGGAGTCGTTTTTGGCTTGTATCTTGCAAACAAAGCTGTAAGTCTAGAACAAATCTCTGAAGCAAATGTAATTCTTGGAGCGTCCGTATTTTTAAGTGGTGTAAGCACAGCATTATTAATAAATGCTGTAAGAGATAATAATTCTGGGCTTTATAATAGAAAAACAAAAAAGATTACTGTAAAAAGAGCTGAGTTCAAACAAAGATTAAGTAGTATTTTAGCACATGAATATACACATCATATCCAGAATGAAAGAATTCCTTTCTTCCACCCAAACTATAAAGTTTTTTTTGAAGGGCATGCAATGGGTGTAGAAAAACATATCACAGAAACTTTGGCAGAGGAGAAAAAAGATTTTGCATATATACAACAATCAAATCATTTACAATCCCATTTGGAAGTAGCTTTAGAAATACTTCAAGACTATAAACAGGGAAAAACGATAAATCCTGCAGAATTATTTTTGACATATCGTCATACAATAGGCCATGCTCTTTTCCAGTTAGCAGAAAGAAAACATGGAAAAGAAATATATGCTGATGCTTTGAAAGGAAACTATAGCTTTTTGGAGTAAAGATGAGAGAGCTAATACATTATGGAACCCTACACCATTTCCTTCAGGATCCAGAAATAACCACTCCTCAAGTGAGGATTGCAATAGAATATTACTTAGGACTTTTAAGGACAAGGTATATTTCTCTTACTGAAGAACTTCTACAAGAGCATGAACGTTCTCCTTTTCACCGTATCTATCTAGAGGGAGTATATAAAATTCCAGAGCTTATCACTGGAGATCACGCAGTAACACTTCCTGCAAGAGCTTTAATGGAAAGAGGTGTATCCTTAGAAGCTACTGAACACAGAGGAGTTTATCTTATGCGATCACTAGAACCAGATATTTTTACCCTTCATATAGAGAAATTAAAGCTTTTTCCTAAAGAGTACTTTCTTAATGCCAACCCAGAAATACCAGAGTGGAGAGAGATCCTTGAAGATTTTTTTAAAGATTTAGAATATGCAGACATAAATGCAGCCAGAGAATATTGGATTGGAAGAAATATTGCAGCAACATTACAAGAAGGAGAAAGAGCCCTACTTTTCCTAGGAAAAGGCCATAATCCAGATAATATAAAGAAATATCTTACAAGCGATACAAAATATACCTACATAGATTTATTTCCAGAAATAAATTAATAATACTGCTCATCACCAAAAATTTCATCTGTCTGTTTATTGAGCAATTCTTCAGCAGAACCTTTCAGCATTTTATAATCATCAGGTCTGTAAACTTTAGAACCACCTTTCCCTCTTTTTTCTTCAACTTCTTCCTTTTTTTCTTCAACAACTTTTGCTTTCTTTTCTTCTACTTGTACTTTTTCCACAACTACAACTTTCTCTTCTTTCTTCTCTTTTCTATGATCAATAATAACAGTTTTTATTTTTTTCTCTTCTTCTTTTTTCACTTCAGGAGCTTTAGGTTTTTCAACTTCAATTTTTGGTATAGGCGTCTCCTTGTCTTGGAAAAATTGTTTCAAAAAATCTTCACTAATTTTCTTCCTTCCAGACTCAACAGCCTTTTTACACAGTTCTTCACAAGTCTTCAACATAACACGAACATTGTTATTAGATCTTTGGTATATTTTACGTACAATAGAATCAGGAAGTAATGTAAGATTCCCTATACGCTTCTTCACTACTTGCAATGCAAGATCTTCATTCATCTTTGCCATGCCTACTTCTTCAATATGCGCTTTGAAGCCAGGAACCAATTCCCCTTTCTTAATTCCTTTTCCTACAAGAACAATAGATTTGATATATCCTTCTTGATAATAAGAATAAAGTCGTTCATAATCCTTAGAATTCAATTCTTGTGCTTCATCAAGCAGTAGAATCATTTCTTTAGGTTTAATATCAAAAAGTTGTCCAACAAAACCATACCTTCCATTAAGAAGTGTTTTAACATTCAATCGTGAATCCATTCTATTACAGCTATAGTAGATAACTTGTTTTTTCCCCCCAAAATCATTGAGAAGTTTTTTGAGAATACTGCTTTTTCCCTGTCCATAATCTCCTTCTACAAGCACAATTTTATTATTGAGAATTCCATAAGAAATTTCATCAACTACTTTATCAAAGCCAATGACCTTATCATGAAATACAGCCGGTTTAATGCTAAAAGGATTAGTATGAAAACCTAGTTCTCGAAACCACACATCATTCATTTTATACCTCTCTCTAAAAGCTTCCTTACATCTTCTTCAGTAAGGTTTTTATTTGCAACGTACGCTTTACAAACATGCTCGCAGTTATTTAAAAACTTTTGTGTGTTCTTTCCTGATAATTGATATGCTGTTTTAATAGTCCTATCACTCAGAATATGTTCACCTAATTTATCACGAAAAACTTGTACTGCTTCAAATTCAGAAAGTGAATGCAATTGTATGTTTTTTCGTATTCTTTGTTTAATACTTTCGCTTAAGTGTAATTTTTCATAACTTTTAGTTGTAATAATAATAGAACGAAGATGATTGCTATCAAAAAAATATTTTATCCTTTCTAAATTCCTGGAAGAAAGATGTTCAACATCATCAAGAAGAAGGATCATGTTTTTTGGATATCTCTTAAATAACCAACCTAAGATGCCATTCTTTTTTGCAAGAATTTCTTCAACATTGAGTTCCTTTTGCAATTCTTTTGCATTAATATAAGCTATTCTTCCATAGCCCCCAAATTTTTTAATAACTTCTTTCAAAATTTTTGTTTTTCCGCTTCCAGTCTCTCCTTCGATGACAAGAATATTTCCAGAGATAATAGAATAATAAGCCTCTTTCAAAATTTCTTCATTGCCTACACATCGTGTTTCTTTTTGTAAAGGATTTTCATCAAAATCAAGCTCTTCATACCATTCCATCTTATTCTAGCTCCTGTGCTTTTTTTCTATATTCTTCAGCCTTGGCATACAAAGATTCTGCAAGTTCAAAATCTCCAGAGGTATATGCAGATTCTCCTCTCTTATGCGCTCGGCGTGCTTTTCGATAATATTTTTGATGATTCTCCTGGAAAAAAATATAGAGAACAATAATAATGATAAGTACAACAAGCCCAATTCCAAATATTTTCAACCATCCCATAAATTCATCTGTTCCTAGAAATTCAGGCTAATTCTCCCTATTTATAAGTATTTTTATTATTCACTACTTAGGTATTAAGCAAGAAAGTATCTATAGTGAGTAGTTACTTTTTGAAAAGAGAAAGAAAAGAAAGCCAAAATTCATAGTACCAAGGAACATTTCGCACAATAATTTTTTCTCTTTGTTCCATATCATAGCTTGTTCCTAAAGCATCAGTATATGTCATATGAAAAATAATTTCTCCTTCTGCAAATGCTTTTCCAGAAACTTTTGTACTAATAGTTCTTTGTCCTTCAAGAGAGCTCAAAGAAAATATTCCTACATTTTCGACAGTGAGCAAAAGATCTTTTATGGCACTATCTGTGACAAGAGTAAAATCAATTTCTTCATTTTCATAAAAATCAATTTCTTTAAAACTAATATCTTCTACACGAAGATTTGGTATTTCAATAATATGCAAATCAAAATATGCGTAGCGCGCTTCATCATTTCTTTCTGCACGAACCAGAAGTCTTTGGCTTTGATAGTCCTCAAGTGCTATAGTCCATTTTACTTTTTCTTCAGCAGCCAAACATGCTTCTTCAAAACAAACATCAACATCAGAAAGTTCTCCTTCTAAAGAACAAATCAAAACAGCATTTTCTTCTGAGTAGTATTGTTCTTTATCTAGAGAGCAATCCAAAGAAACATCATCTAAGTAAGGTTTATCTTCATCAACAGTAAGAGAAGAGATTATTTCTTCTGCATCTTCAAGACTTTCTGTTTCATATATTGATGCGTAGTCAAAACTAGTTTCTGCACTTCCTCCAAACATTGTCTGTACTTCTATACTTGTCGTGTAAAGATACAATGGATCAACATCTTCAGGCACTTGTATGACCCAAAAAACATTTTTTTCTTCTTTAGGCTCTAAAAGAACACTCTTAGTATTTTTTCCAATAACATTTGGTGCTTTTGTGAGATATAATTGTACAGGGACATAAAAAGAATTAGGATTAGAAACAGTAATCTGTATTGGGACATAACTTCCAGGTCCAACAGAATATTTCAATGCTTCTAACTCAAGAGAAATATATTCTTCAGCAGCCCCGCCAACATGTGCAATAGTTGTTTGAAAATCAACTTCCCCTACATTTATCTCAAGGCCATTTCCTATCCATTCATAAGAAACAGATGCTTCATTTGATCCAAATTCATCTTTAAATTTAATATGTGAAGGATCAATCCATCCAAAAGTTCCATAAGTAACATCCACAGGCATCCATTGCCCATCAATATATACTTCTGCCCATCCGTGTGCACCAAAATCATTTTGTAAATTTGTATAGACCATTCCTGATACAAACCGCGCAGGAATTCCTCTGCTCCGTGCAAGAGAGATGAATAAATTTGTCATCTCATCACAAACCCCTTCTCTATTTTCTAGGACCCAAGAAGATTTTTGGCTTGCTTGAACATTTAATGTAGAGAGATTATATTCAATATTATTCTGTGTCCAGTTTGCAAGAATAAATACTATTTTATACAAATCATCTTCTCCTCCTATAAGTTCTTCTGCAAGAGCATCAATTTCTGGAGTAATATCAATAATCTCAGTTTCCGAAGTATAAACTTGTATCTCTTCTGGAATAGCTGTAGGATAAGAAATTTTATCATAAATTTTAATTAAATTATTTTCCACAAAGATCTTACTGGAAACAGAAAAATCATATTGTGAGCTATCTCTATTCCAAGTATATTTAACACCATTTTCTGTAATGCCTGTCTCTGCTTGCGGATCAGAAAGAAATTTTTCAGAGAGAATAGTTTGATGGGAATATTCTTTTGGATAAAATTCCAACTCTGCAGAAATTTCCTGTGCAATACCTTTAGTTTTTTGTATGTGAGAGGAAATATCTACTTGCAATGTTAAGGAACTAACATTATTGTAATTCTCAACTTCTGCAGAAGCAAAAGGAAGCAGGAGAAGAATAAAAATCCATACAACTCTTTTCATTTGTGAATAAATGTTTTTATTTCTATTTAAATTTTTGCATAAATTTTTAATATTCTTCTAAAAAAGCACGTAAATCTTCCCAGGAGTATGCAATAATGTCTGCTTTAGCTTCTAATGCTTCAGAACGATGATGCATTGCAATCACAACACTCTCAGGATTTCTTTTATGTGCCACCAAAGCCATGCCTATGTCATCTGTAGTATCCCCAATGACAATCATTCTTTCTGCTTTTTCACAAATCATCCGTGCAATACGCTCTTTATCTTTTGTTCCATAAAGCATTCCATGCTGCCTAAAATCTTTTTCTGATAAAGGGTTTCCAAAAGTTTCACGCGCATCAACATGTTCACCATAAATGTCTGCAACAACTTGTAGACTGCAAGAAATAAGTGCTCTTCTTCCTTTAATATACTCAAGTGTTTCTTTTGCATGGGGATACATTCTTCTAGGAAGTTTTTTTGCACCTTCTTCAATAAGTTCCTCTGGAATCTCTTTGAGTGCTTCAAGAAATAAATCCACCAAATGTTTTGTATGTATTTCTCTTTCTGTATCAGGAATTCCATTTGCCAATGTTTTTCGATCATACAAGAAAATTTCTATATTTTTTGTAACAAAAGGAGCGAGATGAGAAACAGGAATTCTTGGAAGAAGATATATGGCAAGATCTGCATTTGTTATTCCACGAAGCAAAGATTCATAATAGCCTCTATGAAGAGTTCCATCAATATCACAGAGTATTCTTTGTGTAAGGCCTTCTTTATTTCCTAGGATTCCTACCAAATCGTAGGCCTTTCTATTTCCTTGAAGGAAAACTTTTCTATTGAGTAATGGTTGCTCTGTCATTTTATTAGGAATTCAAGATGTGTTGCTGCCACAGAAAAACCAAAAACCCATGTATTACTGACTTCTCCATAGCGCTCACCAGTATTTGTAATAGCTTCATATTTTTTTTCAATAATTTCCTTTCCTGTAAGACTTTCTAAATCCTTGGTAGTCTCTTGAGGAACAAGTGTACCTGCAGAACCTACTTGTTGTTTGAAAAGCCAGTATTTGCTAACACCATGCCTCGTTAAAATGGGAGGGCTAGGGCGTGTATGTGCGTCTGTATTGTAAATAAGTGGAAAATTATGTTTCTGTGCAAAAACACGGACTGCACTGTTTGTGAATGTCATCCAGAGACTATTTCCAGCATTAAGACCTTCAAAAAACACAGGAAATTCTTTTGCGATTTTATAGAGCTCTTCAATTTCATCAGGGCTTGGAGGAAGGAAAGCACTAAGTTGTTTTAGAATAGGAATACTTGTTTTTCCTGCCGGCACAGTAAAAGGATGTGCAATTGTCATGTACGCACCTTGTCTTTGTCCCTCTTCTAAAAGTGCATGGGTTCCAGAGGCATGCAAACTATCAAAACCTTCTGCAGCAATATGTATTTGATGATTCTCTCGAAGAATACTTGGAGTACTGCCTTCAAGAATGCTTTCTACTTCAATACCTTTTATGAAAACAACTTGTTCATCTCCACGCTTTGCAATAGTCACATATTTATCCGAGAAAGAAACTTCAATGCCTGCAACTTTTGGAAGAACGGCAACAAATTCTTCATAAGGAACTACATGGTTTATAGAATTAAAAAGTCCATACTCAGAAATAGTTTGCATTCCTACCCTTGCGTCAAAAAAAGTATGCACAACTGCAGCATAATCTTCTTCTGTTTTGAATAAAGCTCTTCCAATATGAAAATGAGAATCAACAAGAGTTTTTTCTTCTGAAATCTTTTCTCTTCCAGGAAAATGTGCTCGTACGAAACCCAAATGATCTTTACTAACTTCTAATGCAAAAATAGGGATAGTAAACATCCTATTAAATGAAAATGGTTTCTTTAAATACCTTGCGATAAAGGATATTTCATTTCTTTTGTCCTACAAGAAGAATGTTGGCTTTAGACAGAAACTGCTCTCTTTTCAATTCATCAATAATGTAAAACACTTCCTCCTTCTCAACACCAAAAAATTGTCCTAATGTATCAATATGTTCTTCCATTTCTCGCATAGTCTTAAAGATAAATTCAGCCATAAAGTCATAGCCATTATTGATTTTATACAACTCATTGAGAGCAGGGCATTTCAATAAATGCTCTCGTAGTTTCTCCATTTCTGTTTTCTTTACTTTGAGCAATACTCGAGCACGTGCACTAAATCCCAATTGAGAAAAATCAATGAGTGCAGTATGTTTATGAATAATACCATTGTTATAGCTTTTCATTTTATCATAGATTGTTGATATAGGAATTTTTGTGACTTTACTCATTTCTGTAAGACTAATTCTACAATTCCCTCGCAAAAGAGAAACAATTACTTCATCTTCATTTTTCATAGGCAATACCTCTGAGAATAAGAAGAGAATTTGCTATAAAGTTCTAATCCCAATGAAGTACATATAATCTATACTTTTCACAAAGCTTATTAGGGAAGAAAAAATAATCTCTATGGACATCAAAATGTGTCTGGCGCAGTTCGGTGATACTGCGCCACATATCTTAAAGCCTCAAATTCAGGCTTTTAAGCCTGTATAAAGGCATTCCAAAAGACTTAAATAGTAGTATTGTCACTTAAAAGTAACAAAAAGGAGTGTAAAACACAAAATGGTAAACGCACAAACACAACCAAACCCTAATGCAAAATATGAAGCATTAACGGATATTATGTTAACAGAAGCACCTGAAAGAACAGGAGCATTAGAAGATCGTTTAACTATAGCATGGGCAAATCATGTGCAAGCAAACACTGCAGATCATGGAAAAGGCCTTGGTGAAGCAATGTACACTGCTGCTGACACCTATGTTCGTCAAGAATTATATGGTATTACCGGAGCACTTCCAGGAAATGCAAACTTAGGAACACAGCTTGATGCAATAATCGCACAAACAATTGGTGTAACAAAATCCCAATTGGTTGATACCTACAAAGACAAAAAAATAGTTCATGTAGCAGATATCGAAGGTGTGACTGATGCATGTAAGAAAGCAATGGGAAAATCCTTGCAAGGAATTCAAGCAACAAGATTAAAAGATCTTGGACAAGATGATTTCGAAGCATTCAAAAGCTATGTGCTTGGTCTTGCTGGAGAAGTTGGTGCTACAAACTTAAAAGCAGATAAAATGCCAACATTACATGCAGCAATTGAACAGTATATGCAAATGATGCCTTTAATTGCTCAATACAGAGGCTTGAAAAAAGCTGCTTCAGAAAGAACTTACGAATAAATCTTCTTTCTTTTATTTTTTCTTTTCTTTTCTAATAAATATATCCATTTCTTTCACAAATTTTTCAGCTTTTATTCTATAAGCATCATATTCTTTTCCACTTACTCTTTTTTTGTTTCTAGTAGTAATAGCTTTGAAAAAAGCATACATTTCTGTCATTGTTTTCAAGGATTCCTTAGATATTTTTTTATCTTTTATTAAAGTTTTTTGCATAATCTCCACAACATGTTCTGGACTTGGCGGCACTTCTCCGTAATGCATCAATGCAGCATGTGCAGAATTAATAACAGCCCAATACAAATCAACACTTGCAGCAAGAAGATGCCCTTCTGCCTTCTCTAAACTTGCTGGTGCCAGAGCAAAATACATGGATATTGATTCTGGTGTTGGCCGAATTCTTCCTTGATCAAGAAGTTGTTGGAGAGGATCAAAAAATCCAGTATCCACAAGTGCAACGCCATAGCGAAGAATATTTGTCGCAACAGGATCTCCTGCTCGCACATACTCCCAAAAACTGCTAAATTTCATTGATTGCACATGCAATCGCTTTGCATCCGTATCTGCAATAATTTTTTGTATAATAATTCTATAAGTCTGAACAATCTCTTCAGAAAATTCAATTCTCACATCATCTAAAATAATAAGAATATCAATATCATTTGCTTTTTCTTTATGTTGGCTTGCACTTCCAAAGAGAACAATCGCACGAACAAATTCTCCAAATTCCTTAAAGACTCTGCTTGCAAATGTTCGCGCAACAACAAACTCTTCACTGGGGTAATTCTTTTGCACATCCCGTGCCTCATGATATTTAACTTGAAATTTCATTTTCCACCTCTTTTTTTCTTATTCAATAGGAGCTTCTGAATAACTCCATAATCGCCAGTCTTTACTTATCCCTGCACCATATGCACCGCTCACATGGAAAGGCGAACTTGATGTCCCAAAATAGCCTACATTTTCAATATCACTCCATCGAGGAGAAACTCCTTCAACGCGATAAATAGGTGAACCAGCAAGATTTGCCCATGCAGCAAGCAATGCTCCTCCTTCTTGTTGTTCCTCAGGTCCCTGTGCTCCCCACTCAACAACAATTTTCCCTTCATATCTTTTATCCTTAAACAATTCTACTAATTCTCGTAAAGGAGCATTCCCCCCTCCAACATTTAAGTGTTCATCATGATAGCCAAAATTATCAGAAAGATGTACATTTCCTAAAATATTATCATCTCGAAGTTTCTTTACTTCTCCAACGAGCCATGTATCAAATTTCTTTTTATTTTCCTCTGGAGAGAGTTTTTGATCCTCTTCAAAATATTTTGCCCAAGTATTTGCATGTCCTGCATCAAAGGTTGCTTTGATATGATCTTCAGCAATTTTTTTTGCTTCTTTACCTTTAATGCCAAAAGTTTTCTCTAATTTTTCTGCCATTGCCTTTCGAGATTCTTGAACAATAGCACGAAGTTCATCAGGATGTCCACCATAGCCATAATCAGCAAACATATTCTCAGGGGCTATAAACACAGCTTTATCTAATTTTTTTTGTTTTCCAAGACGATATGCATAGAGTGCAGCTTCTGCAAAAGTATCTGCCGTTTTTTTCAATCCTACCTCTTCAATAGGTTTGATAGTTTCAAATTCATTTAGCATTTTTTTCACGTTTTTATGAAATCCTAAGTACCCTTCTCGAAGGCGTACAGCCTCTTCTTTTACTCTATTGGAATGTTCTTCTAAGATTTGACTAGGATTTTTTTTTGTCTTATCTAATTCATGTGCCAATTCTTTAAATTCTGATTTAAATGCATTCAAAAGATATTCCTTTTTATCTTTTGGTGTTCTAGTTTCTAATTCTTTCCAAGTATCAACTTTCCCTTTCAATTCTTTATAATCTTCTTCCATTTTTCGTGCTCCACGTTCATATTCTAATACTCTAGGCTGTTCTGCTTGAATTTGTTGAAAACTTTGAAGAAACATAAATTCTTTTTCTGTAACTCTTTTTTCTTGATTTGGATGCGCATTATTCCATGCTTTAATTTCTTTTGCAAAATCATCATATTGAAGTCCACCTTTTTTCCAAAGGATATCTCCTTTATCATCTGTTTCAGGAACTCTATGTGCATAATCTCTAGGATCTTTCAAAGGTTTATCATCAATATCAACATATTCTCCATTCACCTTTTTCCATTGAGGAACATCAAGAGGATTTCTAGAAACACCCATAATCTTTCCAGTTTTTTCATCTGCTAAATACAAGGGCTCTTGTTCTTTAGAACCAATTTTAAATCGTGTATCTTTTAGTGTTCGTGGGAATTCTCCTGTGTGTACAACAACAGCTCCTCCACCAGCAGCATCAGCAGCAAACTCAATAGTCCTTTTAATTTCCTGTAAACGCTCTTGCCTAAAAGTTTCGCTAAAAGAGTCTCCTCGTTGAGGATTAAATCCTGAGAATCCAGCCATTTGTACAGCCGCATGGGTACTGACTGTAACACCATTAATCTTTGCAAGCTGTCGAATCTCTTCTCTTTTGACTTTATCAAACATTTCTGGGTTTGTATTTCCCTGTAAACTTCCTTTTCCAACACCTGCAAAAACAAGCTCAACATGTTTTGCTCCTGTTGCAACATCTGCTTTGAACGCTTGAAGAACATCACCAATCTTAGCACTAATCCCAAATTCCTTCACATGCATATTTCCAATTTGTTTTTTTGGAGCATCCATTGCATGAAAATAATCAGTAGAGCCAAAATCAACCATAGCCCTCTTATAAACAAAGAACTTTAAATAACTTTCTAAAGAGATTACAAAGTCATCATGCCATTAGATTTCTTGAAGACATCATAAGTAAGCCATGCTTTAGCTGATGCAATTTCTTCAAAATCCTTTTTTTCTTTTTCCTCTGCAAATGTTTCTTTTTTACTTTCTCCTTTTTCTGGCCATAACTTTTCTGGCCAGAACATTTTGAAAGAATCTACTAATCCTTTAAATGGGTCTAGAATTCCAAGTTCTTTTTCTTCTTCTTTTTTCTTTTCTTTTCTTTCTCCAGTTTCTGCTTCTCGTAAATATTCCTCAACATCAGTTCCTAAACTTTTCAGCATTGCATCAATATCACCAATCATATCGACATCAGTCCCAGAATAATAGGTGAAATGTTCCTTCTCTGTATACTTTTTATAATAATCAATATCTTCTTGTGTTGCAACAT
The DNA here is from genome assembly GCA_030697685.1 of bacterium. Lineage (GTDB taxonomy): Archaea > Nanobdellota > Nanobdellia > SCGC-AAA011-G17 > GW2011-AR17 > JAGVZZ01. The sequence continues at coordinate 28,979 of JAUYPF010000053.1, forward strand.
AAGGTTCAATCTTAATATCAATTTGTCCAGAGTGAAGGACCTGTTTTCCTCCTCCTTGAGTATAAGAAAGTTCTGGTCGTGTAACAATAGTACATCGTACAAGCACACAAGCTCGGTATTTCTTCCCTTTTTTTACTACTGCAAGCAATTCTAATTCTAGTTTGCTTGTTTCAAAAGCACTGATCAAATCTGGAGAATTGATATCTCCTTTCATTTGCAATGCTTTTAGTGCAGTCATATATGGTTTCAACCAAGAAACATACAAAAGAACAACATTATGATGCTGTTTGAGATTTTTAATACGAAATTTATAAGTATGCCTCATTTCATTCCATGTTTTGTCTTTCCATGTATAATATTGAACAAGTTTTTTGGTAAGAACATCTCGAACTTTAGTATTGAAAGCCTGTTCTTTTTCTATAGCAGCTAAGGCTCTAGTAAGATTTTTTTGTTGTTCTTCTATTGTTTTTCCCTGAGGATTTACACCAAAAAAAAGATCTGGCAGAGTAACAAATCCTAGTTTTGTTGCCATACTATAAACAGAATTAGGATTTTGCATTCCCTGTTCAACAACTTCAATCCAAGTAGATTTTAATGCAATTTCATTTTGTCTTGCTTCTGAATCCTCTTTTTTATCAGAAAAACTTTTCTTGTAGAGTTCTAATCTCTCATCCATGAGCCGAATTTCTCTCACCATGGGAAAAAGACTTTTACTAAGTTGTCCTATTTGTGTAAGATATCCTGAAATTTGTTGTTGCAATGCACTTGTCTTACTTCCAATCTGCCCATGAAAACTACTGCTTACGGATGCATCAAAAACATCTTTAAGTTTCAATAACTCTTCTGAATGTATTCCAAAACTAGTATCCTCATGTTTAGTAAAAAATTTTTGAAAATGATAATAATGTTTTTCAATAGAATCTCCCATATTATCAAGGGAAACACGATAGGCGCCAACTCCTTTATCCATACTCACAGTCTTATTATGAAGAAATGGATTATTTTTCTTTTGAATTTCTTCAGCTTTTTTCTTCTTTTCTTCTTCACTTTCTGCTTTGGGAGTATCAAAAAGAGATTGTATAGGACTTTGAGCCATTATCTATTCTTAGAACTATGAGCTTTATTAATCTTTTCTTCCTTCCAGAAAGCATATAACAATAACAATACTCCAATACTATTCCAAGTATCTGCAAGATTAAATATTGGCCATATACTCACAGAAATAAAATCTCGAACAAACCCAAAAAAAATCCTATCCAGAAGATTTCCTAAAACTCCTGCACAAAGAAAACTAAGTGCAAGTGGATAGCTTCTGAAATAATAAAAAATACCTCCTAAAGCAAGCAAAGAAACAAGAACAAAAAGAAAATTATATCCTTGAAACAAACTAAATGCGACACCAGTATTTTCTGCATAACGGAAAGAAAAAAAAGACAATATTTCTATATTCTTATATTGAAAAAAGAATTTAGTGATTTGATCAAGCAAAACAAAAAGAAAAGCAAGAAAAATATATTTCTTCATTTTAGCGATAAATCATCATAAAAGCTTTGAGTTCATCATAGAGTTTATGTGCTTCTCCATAAAGTTGTCCTTCCTCTGCTCGTAATCTATCACGAATAAGAATTTCATAAAGTTTTGCAAGTATATTCCCCATGAATTTACCTTTCCAAATATTTATATTTCTTTTAATATACGCAGCACTACGAAATTCTAAAGTTCCTTTTTGTCTTTTGACTTTTGCACCACCATCTAAAGTGACTTCCACATCAGTAATATCTGCTGCAAGATTAAGTTTGATAATAAAAGTACTATATCCACCAATTTCTTTCACACCCTGCCAAAGAATTTCTAAATGTTGAGATCCGCCTTTTCCAGCAACAACTTTATATTCTATTTCTTTCCAATCATAGCCCATATGTGTAAACCATTGATTTAACTCCACATAAAGATCCTCAAGGTTATACACTCCTTTTGCTTTAATTTTATATCCATCCTTAATGATTTCAATTTTATCAGGAACTCTAGTAATCTCCACAGAATTTGTCATAACACATGTGTAAACCCTAAGATTAATAAACTTTTTTATGAGAGCCACAAATCTTATAAATGAATTTTACCCTTTAAAAGATAAGAAAATGGTCATTTTTCATAAGGAAAAAACAATTGAAAGAGAACTTACTTCAGAGGAACTAGAAAAAGAAAGACTTCGTTCTATTCAGAATTCTGATGTTTGGAAACACCATGCTGCATTGCATAAGCAAGCAGACTTAGGAGAGGCACAACTTCATATTTCTGGAGAACCTCTTTTCGGTGAAAGAGATATACTTCGCGGACGTTTTGGTCTGCCACAGCAAAGAACAGAAACAACAACAGAAACAAAAAATGTGGAAACAGTAAGTTATGGAATACAGCATAATAACCCTGCTCATACAACATATACTGCTCCTGGTTCACAAGCAGATCTTTGGGCATCTTGTAATTGTGGCGCAGAATTTAAAGCAGAAAACAAATCTGGAAAACTCGAAGTAAAATCCTATGGTGTAGTAGGCTCTGATCAAAAAGCAACAGCATATGCAATGAATTCAAGTGGAACAAGCTATAACAATCCTTCCTCCAATTCAGGTTATACAACAAAGCAAAATACGAATTACTAACTACACAAGCTATTTAAACACACATTTTCACTTCTTACATAAATGATTTCAGCTTTAGAATTACGAAGACAATTTCTCCATATGGCCTTTGGAATATTTTTGGTGGCTATGCTATATTTCAATTTATTCACCATTTGGCATCTTATTGGTATTCTAATCCTAGGTATTATTTTTTCACGATTATGTAAAAGTTTTACCGTTCCTCTTGCTTCTTGGGTTATGGAAAAGTTTGAAAGACCTGAAAATCTAAAAACTTTTCCTGGAAAAGGACCAATCTTTTTTGTTTTAGGTTCTATCATTGTTGTTTATTTCTTTCCCTTAAAAATAGCTCTTGCATCTATTATTATCCTCACATTAGGTGATGCTCTCTCACATATCTTTGGAAAACTTCTTTCAAGAAAAACCTACAAATATCTAAAATCTGTAGAAGGAACTATTGCTGGTATTGCTTTCTCTTTTTTTGGAGCTCTCCTCTTTGTGAATGTTTTTGCTGCTCTTTTTGGGAGTTTACTCTCTATGACTTTAGAAACCTTTAAATTAGACTATATTGATGATAATCTTCTTGTACCTATTACTGCTGCTTTAGTGATGAGTATTTTCTAAACTATTTTATTTTCTTA
>JAUYPF010000055.1 GCA_030697685.1 bacterium
ATGTTGAAGGAGCATACACTTCAGAGCTTGGTGCAATGAGTAATCCCTCTTGGTTGTATGACCTTGAACAAGAAATAAGAATAGAAATAGCTATAGGCGAAGATGGAGACCAAAGAGTTTTATACGAGGGTTTTTATCTTGATGAACAAGGTAAACGACTTGCCCCAGATATTTCAAATCTTCTAGATAAGGCAGGTGTTATTGGTGCAAACTGTGGTTTTCATCATCCCGATTCTCATGATTACTGTGCTGCAAGTGTAAAAGCAACAGACCCAGTAACATTAAGGTATAGAATTACTCCTTTCCCCGGAGAGAAGAATACAGAAGATAATACCACAAGTGTAACTCTAAGTGTAAAAGATCTTGAAGGCCATGCTCAAGCACTTTCTTCTATATGGGATGCACGGGAACAAAGAGAAATAGAAGAAGAAAGACAAGTTGGAGCACAAGGGACAGGTTGGAAATAAGCTCTCCGAAGATCTTTCAGTTTTTTTGAAGATCTTGCGGATTTTTCTCAGGAGTTTTTATAAATTAATTCTTAGTCCTATGAAGAATGCTTTTTGAAATCAAAGAAAAGACTGGAAAAGACATTCACCTCTCTGAGAAAAGATGGAGCCATATTATGAAAGAACATCCTAATGTTCAGATGGAAGAAATAAAAAGAACAATAGAGGCTCCTACAAAAGTAGTTCCAAGTAAATATGACCCCATTCATGTACGGTATTATTATTCTTTCAATAAGTTGAGAAAACAATATTTGCTTATTGCAGTAAGATATTTAAATGGTCATGGCTTTGTTATTACTGCCTACTATGTGAGGATAATCCCATGAAAAAAAGACTACACATTCACTTTGATACAGAAGGAGATCTTTTAGAACTACGTTTTGGAAAAGTAACTCCCTCTTACTATGAAGATCTTGGAAATGATATTTTTGAGCGCCATGATGAAAAGACTGGAAAAATAAAAGGCTATGCATTCTTTAATGTCAGGAAGAGAAAAGAAAAAGTCAGAGATATAGAAGTGATGATTCCTGAGTACTAAGGAATCCAACGTTCATACTGTGCATACATATCTTGTGCTTTCTCCGTAGTTTTTGCTTGCCAAAGATCCTCTTGTTTTTTAATCTGAATCAGCCCATATTTTTCTAATAATCGGAAAGTATTTCGTACATCTTCTAAAGAATAATCTGACAAAGAAACAATGCCTTCAGGAATACCATTTCCCTCTTCCACTAGCCAGAGTATCTGAAACTCCTCTTTTCGTAAATCCACCATCTTTTCTATCTTTTATGCGTCTCTTTAAATAAAAATATATCCTTTTTCTTAGTTATAAAATAGATGGTGACAAAGAAGATCAAAAACAAAACACCAAAGCCAATCTTAGATTGTGTAGCAAAGTAAGTCCAGGTACTAAAGAAACTGGTAAGAGTAGATCCAAGGAATAAACCAATGAGGACGCTTTCATCAAAACTCACAAAGACTGCAATAAGAAGGACAATTAAGTTGAGTACTACAATAAAGATATACTTATTCCCATCATAGTGAGACTTTGCTTCTTCAAATGCTACTTGTTCAGCTTGTTGTTCTTCATAACACGTGCTATTTTGTTCATAGATTGCTGTAGTACCTTCACCTTTGGTAATACCGCAATCTTTGTATGAAGAATAATAGGAGTCAGTACCAGTATACTCTGGAAAGAACACATTTGCTCCCATAAAGACTAAAGGAATGTACAAAAGAATAACTACCAAGGCCAGTAATACTTTTATCCAGGACATAAAGGAGTTAAAGCCGGAGTGATATTTAAATATATCGGCATCTTTTTATATCCTAAGAAGGAATAGTTCAAGAAATGAAAAAAAAGTCTTTCCAGCAAAAAGAGTGGAATCTTAAAGATCTCCTTCCAGCACATAAAGGGAAAGATTTTGAGAATTATATCAAAAGCTTAGATAAAGCTGTTCTGAGCTTTGAAGCAAAAAGAAAAGAACTCAAGAATACAATTACTCCAAATAAATTTGTAGAAATAATCCGACTCTATGAAAAAATAAAATATGACTCTGGAAAAATCTTTGTGTATGCACAGCTTTGGTTTTCCCAAGATACAAAATCTGAAGAAGCAAGAGTCTTTAAGGCAAAAATACATCAGTATGATGCAGAGTTAGATAATAGAGTCCTTTTTTTCTCCTTATGGTTTAAATCTTTGGATGAGAAAACAGCAAAGGCGCTGATCAAGGCAACTCCTAAGTATAGCTATTTTTTAGAGCGCGTACGAATGTTCAAACCATATACTCTCTCCGAAGCAGAAGAAAAAATTCTTACAATCAAAGAAGTGACCGAAAGAGAAGCCTTACATTCTTTATATAAAATAATAACCAGTGGCATGATGTATGACCTAGAACTAAATGGGAAAATTCTCAAGCTTAATAGAAGTCAGCTTACCTCATATGCAAGACACAAAGACGAAAAGATAAGGGAAAGGGTCTACACAAGTTTATTTACCACTTTCTCTGAAAATAAAGATGTGCTTGGCGAGATTTATAAAAATTTAATACTTTCCTGGAAGAATGAGAATGTCCAATTACGAAAATATCCAGAGCCTATCTCTCCAAGAAACCTTGGAAATAATATTAGTGACAAAGCAGTAGATGCAATGCTTTCTGCATGTAAAAAGAATGCCTCGTCTTTTCAGAAATATTTCAAAATAAAAGCAAAACTCCTTAGAGTAAAGAAATTAAAAAGAGAAAGTGTGTACGCCCCTATAGAAGGAAAAGAAAGGGACATTCCTTATAATGATGCTATCAATCTCGTGTTAGAGGCATATGGGGATTTTTCTCCAGAAATGGCAAGGCTTGCACGTAAAGTTATTGAACAAGACCATATTGACTCAAAGATAAGGGATACAAAAGTAGCTGGGGCTTTTTGTTATGATTGCGCTCCAGGGATAACTCCTTATGTTCTTGTAAACTATACTGGAAAGGAAAGAGATGTTACAACTATTGCTCATGAACTAGGCCATGCCGTGCATGATCTTCTCTCGCATAAAAACGTGTTGCTCCAATCTCATCCTCCTCTGGTTTTAGCAGAGACTGCTTCAGTCTTTGGAGAAATGCTCATGACGGAGATGCTTTTTATCCAAGAAAAAGATCCAAAATTAAAACAAGCTCTTATAGCTTCAAAACTAGATGACTTTTATGCAACGATTCAAAGACAGGCTTTTTTTGTTCTCTTTGAGATGAAGGCTCATGAAGCAATAGAAAAAGGTGCAACTCTAGAAGAAATCTCTCAACTTTGGTTGCAAAGTTTGAAACAACAGTTTGGCGATAGTGTAGAAGTTTCTGGGCAGTTTAAGTATGAGTGGCTTACTATCCCTCATATTTATGAAAGCCCATTCTATTGTTACTCCTATCCTTTTGGGAATCTTCTTACACTTGCACTCTATCAAATGTACAAAGAACAAGGAAAGAATTTTGTTCCAAAGTATATTAAATTTCTATCTTATGGGGGATCCCAAGAACCAAAAAAGATTTGTGCAGAACTAGGTATCGATGTAGAATCAGAAGAGTTCTGGGAAAAAGGGTTTAAGTATATTGATACTCTTGTAAAAGACTTAGAAGAATCTATGATAAAACTTTAAGAGCAAGAAGTTCCTCTTGTAATTGTACAACATTCTGAAAATGTATAGTTTGCATTCCCAGCGCTTGTGCAGCAGCAATATTTCTCTTAGAATCATCAATGAATAAGCAGTCTTTATACGCAAGAGACAGTTTTTTGGTAATGGTAGAAAACATTTCTTCAGAGGGTTTGAGTGCTGC
>JAUYPF010000056.1 GCA_030697685.1 bacterium
CAAATATACATCCACCTACAAACATAAAAAGACCTGCTATATCCTGTATGCTTGAAAATTTGTCTTCTAATTGTTCTACGGTTGGTGCTAAATTAGAATTGAGAGAGTCATCCTGAAATATTCTTTCTAAGCCAACCAAAGAAGAAGGATGTGTATATGCAAGAATTGAGCCAAGAAAAATAGATGCACCAAGATACTTTAAATATCTTGTATATCCTTCCACATCAAATCCTGGACCAACCATACCAAGTAGTACCATAAAAAAAGAATATTGTTTGTATATTTAAGTTTTATCCAAAATAATTCTCAGCTTTCTCATCAGTTTTCTTTGAAGTGGTCTTCATTTTCTCAACATAACCTTGAAGCTTCTCTTCAAATTCAGCAGCTGCTTGTTCTAAAGGTTTGTAATCAACACCCAAGTCAAGGTATCTATCAAGCATTTCTATAATCTTTGCTGCAGCTCTGCTATCTGGAAGTTTAGAATGTGTCTCAACAAAGAATCCTGTAGTAGTTAATGTGCTATTCTTTAAAAGAAGTGCTGCAGTAACACCCATGATAATCCCTTCTTTAAGTGAATTTGCTTTGGATTTTGTAATCTTTTTATTTTTAGGATCATTTGTGTAATAATAAGTATTTGTTTCTTTCCCTTGTCCAAGAATTCCTTCGACACTAATAACTTCTTTTGCTTTCAAAGTCTTGTATAATTCAATAAGTGCATCAGCAATATCCCATTCCATACCTCTCACATCTGCAAGCGCATGAAGAATAATAATATTTTTGCTTTTAGCATAATACACTTCAAGAGGTTGGATAATTTTAGAATCATGAATAGCAACCATAGGAGAAATTTTTTGTGAAGAAATATATCCAATAGATTTTGCATTAAGATGCTTAATCAAATATTCTGTAGAAATAGTTCCAATCAAACCTAAGCCAGGAAAACCTTCAATAATAATGGGATTTTTTGGTTTTTCACGTAGCTCTATCTTCATAGAACAACTAGTGATATTATAACTTATAAAGTTTTGCTTTTACAACCAAAAGATTTATATTTCTAAATAAAAAAATCTCTTAAAATGGAAGAACAAATTCTGGAATGGTGTAGACGGTATGGTGAAAGTAAAAAAACAATGCAAGATTTGCATAACTATGATACTTCTATTAATACTGCTCTAAGAAAAAATGGTTTAGTAGAAAGAGTTTTACACGTAAATTCAGAAATAATGCTTGATTTTCTTGAAGATATTTCTCTTCCAGAAAGTGAATGCTTCAGAGCATCATTTCTCTATCCTACAAGTGAGAATTTTCGTATAATATTAGATTCAGATCTCTCTCCTTTTTATTCTTTAGATCAGAGAGAAGATCAGGATCGTGCAACCTTGCTTTTGGATAAGAATGGAAAAGAATTTTATAAAGGCCCAAATAAAGAAGGAAAAATTGAATTGCCAAGTTATGTCACAACTGTTGCATTCCCAGAAGGCTTTGGAGCATGTAAAAAGAAAATGGCAAGCATGCTCAAAAGAAAATTTTTTATCTACGAAATTGGAATAGGCACAGGATATGATGATACACAAAAAGGAAAAGATCTCACACATAAAAATGTTGGCGTAGGGGATTATAAAATATGGTATGTGTCTGCAGGAATTAGCTACAATCTTAATGCTGGTATTGGATATAGAGAATTAAAGAGTGCATGGAAAAATCATTCAGAAAGAAAAAAGATTGAAGAAAAAATACAAAAAACAAATGCACTCTTTTTCAAAAGAGCTGAAGCTCCTCCCTTGGAAGAAAGCACAGAAGATTTTTTTAAAAAAACATTTGTAATAAGTTAATTAGGCTCTAAATGGATCCTTCAAAAGATGTTGTGCAGTAATCCGATAAAATATTTCTTGTTGAGGATTGTTATATATAATAGTAGTGTATATTTCTTTAATAACAATAAAAAGTGGAGTTGTGGACATGCGAAAAAGAACATCTCCTGTCTCGTCTCCTTTTTCATGAAAAGGGGCAAGGCTCTTATGTGCTTGACTTCCCTTGCTTACTCCTAGCGTACAAGGATAAGTCCAATCACAGGAAGAATAAAGATGAGTCCGTTTCTTTCTATCAATAATATCTACAAGAATTCGAGAAACATGTGTTTCCAAACTATCAACACTAATAGAGGAAGAAGGATCAGGAATATCTGGAGTATTTGTGTGAATGAGCTGTGCAGAGAGAAGTCGTACAGTCCGTTTTTTTCCAAAGGTCTCCTTCCGTAGCTCTTCAAATTCTTCTCGTAAATAAGGAAAAATAGAAAAGAGTTTTTCTTCGCTGAGTTCTTCTGCATTTTCACTATATTGAACCATTTTTTTGAAAAAAGAAGGATTGCTTTAAATTCCTTTCGAATAAAAAGCTTTTTATAGCATATCTTTTTTCTAAAAAGTTATGTATGAAGATATACTTGAGAAAATTGCAAGAAAAGGCTGGAATCTTTATGATATTGGCAAAGATTTAGAACAAAATTTACTTACGATTGTTCCAAGGGGAAATGCTACAAGCATAGAGATAAATAAGAATTATCTTGTTCTTCCAGTTATTGCACATCCTAAAAATGTAGATGCTATGGGAAGAGAATTAATTAATATGAGAGCACAACAAATGCTTCCTATTTTATATTATAAACAACTCACTATTCCTATACCTGCTTTTATAATAATTAAAGAAGGAGTCAGAATCTACTCTCGTAAGAATTTTCTTTTTCCTTATGATGAGTTCGTTCTAGCTTTAGATACACTTGTTGATAGAATGACTAATTAAAATTAAATCCCTATTTCCTTCAAAAATCTTTCCACAGTCTTCACAACATGCTCTGGCTGCGTTTTCAACACGCGCGCACTCTCCGCAAGAACATCTCCTTTATACTGCGTATGAGAAACAAGTTTTTTAGGAACATCTTTTTTCTTCTTAACAACATTCTTCCATAATTCAAATATTTCACATGCTCGTCCAGGGATTTCTTCTCTTTTGCATTGCAATAATTTTTCCAATTGAACAAGAGTAATACTCTCATCTTTCACTTCTTCTTTTGCAGCTTTCCCTGCAACAAAAACAATTCTAATAACCCCATCCTGTATTTTTGTACTTTTAATAATCTTAATCATTTCAGCTTCTTTGGTGTTATCTAGATGTGTTCCTCCGCATGCTTCAACATCTACTCCTACAATATTAACTATTCTTAATTTCTTCCCAGGAACAGCTCCTCCCTGATATATTTCCATACCAAAAGCATGCTCTGCTTCATTTCTAGAATAAAAACTCTTTTCAATAGGGATTTTTTGTTGAATAATCCTATTTGCTTCCTTCTCAATCTTCTCAACTTCTTCTTCAGTAAGTGATTCATAATGAGTTAAATCAATCCGTGCTTTATCCACATCTTTAAATGCACCAGCTTGATTCACATGTCTTCCTAAAACTGTTCGTGCAGCAGCATTAATAATATGTGTAGCAGTATGATGTTGTGCCATTTGTGTTCTTCGTACTTCATCAATTCTTCCTTCAATAATATCTCCTTCTTTGAAAGAAATATTCTTTACTCGATGCAAAATCAAAGCTCCTTGCTTCCATACTTCTTCAACAGCACAACCCTTGAGAGTCCCAAGATCATGGAGCTGCCCTCCTGAAGTAGGATAAAATGCTGTCCTGTCAAGAACAACAACATCATGTACAATTTTCAAAACCTTAGCAGTGAATTTACATAATTTATAGTCCTCAAAATATAAAGCAACAGTATCTGAAATTCCTTGAAGAGGAACTTCTTCTATTTTCACTGTTGCAGCTTTCTGTTCTTTTTGTTCGTGTCGTGCAGCAACTTTCGCATAGAAATCATCAGGTATTTTCACATGGGGGATCATTTCAGGACTAATGCCTTGAGAATCATATAAAACCAAGAGCTCCTCTTCTTTAATATCCTTCAATCCAGAAATAGTTTTTTGTGTTTTCTGTTTGGTATTTTCATATTTACTTTTTTCCACATCAAGGATCTTATAAATTTCTGGTAAATTTTCTCGTAATTCTGGATACAAATCCTTCAGTTCTTTTGCATGCCAGTCAACAACATCTTTGATATCAACATTCCACTGGTACTTGTCAATAAAACCAAGGCTTCTTCGAATCAGCATACGAAGATTATATCCTCCTCCAACATTTGAAGGCAATCCTCCATCATGCAAAACAACAAGTGCACTTCGCATGTGCTCTGCAATAGAATACACACCGGCACTAGGAAGCATAAATTCTTTTAATGCTTGCACATCCATCTTCATATGCCCTGCAACAATCTTCCATGCTTTATTCATGTCTTCAGCTTCATCATTATTCAAAAGAGAAGCAAATGGAGTATATTTCTGTAAAACTTTTTCATCATACTTTACACCAGTTGCATGCCGTAAATGTTTCAAAACCTGAGGGAAAGTAGCATCATAAATCGTTGGCGTTCCTTGAGAGAACCATGCATTCCTTTCCATACCAAGACCCATATCAAGGACTTTAATTTTCAAATCCTGCACACCAGAAGGTGTTTGTTCATAGAGCATGTACACTTGATTCCAAATCTCACAGCCTCGAGAAAACATTTCCATGCAGCAACCTAAGTTCCCTCCGCCAGCCCATGCATCTTCATGAAATATCATTTCCTCTTTTTTCAATCCTAAACCTTTGATATTCCATTGCAGCATATGCCTAAACACTTCATTCTGATTCCAGTTTTCTGGTTTAGCAAACATATGTTGCCCAATCATCACAAATCCTGTATTGTGAGACATAGTGACCCCGACATTATCTGTATCTCCAAATCGCAAACAAAATTGTGGTATGATAAGAGGATTTGCAGGTGGCTCAACTTCTCCAGAAATAACATATGGTTGAAATGCAGCAATGGAAGCATTTGTATATTCCATTGTTGGATTCCATCGAGCTACAGAAGGGTATCGTTGTATAGGAGTATATCCAAACTTTTGAAACAGCTTAGAAAAATTTTTCCACACATCAGCATATCCTAATTTATTTTTTGCAGGGCTTTTTCCAATGAATGCAAATCCTTCACCAGAACATGCAGGATCACCGCACACTATTCGTGAAGCAACACTCCAGAAAGGCTTTTTACATTTCGTACAAATGCTTCTGTGAAAACCCTCTTCCTTCAAAACTGCAGTCGCATAATATTTTTCAGGATTTTTCCAAAAGATTGCTTTATACTTTTGTTTAATTTCCTTATCTGGAATCATACATACAAAAAAGTAAGGAATCTTTAAATAGTTTGTTGTAAAAAAAGTAAAGCTATCTTTATTAAGCAAAAGCTTCTATTACACATATGAAAAAAACATTATTCCTTTTTTTATTATTAATTATTTCTCTTACCGCATGTAGCACAGAAACCTTTGAAACACAAGAGTATCCTCTCTATTTCTCTGTCATGACACATATGGAAAGCAGTTTTACAGATGATAAAAATGAAGATGTATTTAACAAACATGTAGAGCAATTATATTGGGCAATGGATTTATTTGAAGAATACGATGCAAAACTAACTATTGAAACAGAGCAGCCATTTGCACGAGCAGTAATAAATAGTGATTCTCCTATTTTGACAGATGCCATTCAAAGAGGCCATGGTGTGGGTACACATGCAGACTTTGGTGCACGTGAAAAAACAAGTGTAGAGTTTTTAGCACAACGATTTCGAGAGAATAAAGCTTTAGTTGATCAAATTGTTGGTGAAGAAAATAACAGAGGTGTTTCAGGTGGTGTTGGACCAACAGACTATGTACTTGCAGCAGAGCAAGCTGGTTTTAGCTATAAGGATGGTATAGTATACCTTGCATATCTTGCACAAGAGCAATCTTTGCGTCCAGAACAAGAAACTGATGAAGAAATTTGGAAGAAATATCATGATCCTGCAATTCCTGAATTCTCAGAGCATATCTACCCTAGATTTGTAGAAAATGCAGAAGATTTTATAGAAGATCCAGAAGCAGAATTTGTTTTGCTCAATGGAGAGTTAGGTGAACTGTCAAGCCTTGCGGAAGAAAGGTCTACATGTTTTCCAGATTGTGAACTTACAGAAGAAGACTTAGAATATATATATGAGCAGATTGAAGCTGCAAATGCAATAAGAGACCCAACAAGAGTAACTCATCTATACATTCACATGCCTATGACTACATATACACCAAAAAATGAGGTACTGTTAAGATCTTTCTTTGCACAAATGCAAGAACTACAAAAACAAGAGCAGATCCAATGGGCAACACAAGGAGAAGTCTATGATGCTAAAATGTCTGAGAAAATAGAATAAATTAAAGACTTTGCAGTTTTCTTTGTAGCATGTAGTACAGATATTTTTGATGTTAATGAAGATGGGAGAGTTAATAACTCTGAAAAGAATAGTTGTTTAGAAGAAAATTGGGATTAGTGCAATTTACTCTCAAAAATATTACTCTATTCTCATTGATGATTTTTAAAACGGCCTAATTATTTACTTTTTTGTCTTCTTATACGAACTTTTCTTTGAACATGTTCTAGAAATAAATCCAATTCTAAAAAGCCTCTTGTTTCTTTTTGTAGAAAAGGGACATAATCATGAAGCATTGCAATACGACCAAGGTGCAGATCAAGATCCTGTTTTTGAAGTTCTGATTCAAGGTCAGAAATTGAACAATGCTCTTTTTCTTTTGCAAAGAGAACCATATCTCTTGTTCTTTTGTAAACATCTTTTTCATAATGAAAAGAATTCATAAGCTGTTTCAATTCAATCGAAACCTTCCCTCTTTTTCTTTTAATTGCAAGCTCTTTTCTTTGTAATTTCCCTGCCTCAGAAGAAGTTAATTTATTTATTCCCCAAGAATATCCTATATATTGATGTTTAAAGGGATTTTCTTCCATAATAAGTCTATTCTCTTCCTCAAATAAAAATCGCATTCGCTCATCTTGTTGTTCTTCCGAATAAATAAATGATTTAGAAGATTCGTGAGCTTCATATAAACTTCGTATCAATACTTGTCTATGTATGCCTTTCTTCTGCTCTTCAGACATTTGTGCATCTATTTCACTAATAATCTCTAAAAGACTTGCCTTTTCAGAAGAAGAACTATCTAAGAATAATGGCCCAAGCCTATTTTTCTTTGTTTTTCCGAGAGTTTTTGCTTCTTTTTGAAGAGAAAGCATGGTTTTAATAGTACTACTTCCCATATATCTTTGACGGAGGAGGCTATCCCAATGTGGTGCCCTTGCGGTATAGAAGTCTAATGTTCTTCTTTGGATAGCTCCATCATCATCCATAAAAGTATTACAAAAAATAACTTTATCACTAATATTTACCTGTGGGATATACAAACGTGCATATATTTTTGTTTCTGCATCATCATAAAAAACCATCATAGTAGAAGCAACATTTGCAAATAATTTATCCATAAAAATACGCTGACCAGCAGCAAGAACATCTAAATCATTTCCTTCTTCTTTTGCAGAGTTAAACATTTCTGTAAACTCTTCTGCTGTTCGAACAATGGCACGATCATACTTTCTTTTAATTGCAGAGTATTTTTTGTATTTCCCAATGCGCATAAAAGTATCTGTTTGTTCAAGTATAGGCCCAAAAGCATCCATAGTAGTATCCAAAAGGTATCTCTGTTTTCTATCGACAGAAATAATAATTCCATAATGACTTTTCATTTCCATAGGAGGATAATTACTCATTCTATATTTTTGTGTATCACTAGCATTTACAAACTCAATAATTTCAGGATAAAGCCCAGCATGCTCAGCAGAAAGATAAAGATAAGGGATAATAGTGGTACAGTTTACTTCAGAAATATGTTGTTCTAGAGATTCATGTGGCCAATGAAAATAATTCCCTTTGAAAAGCTGTTTTTCAAACCCATAGTCCATCTTCCCAATACCTAAAGCAATAGAATGAGCAAAATTTATCTTAGTCTTTCTTATAGAAGTATCTAACTTCAAAAAAACATCTAGTTGTTCAGAAATAATTTTTACAGATTCTTCAGGAAAGGGATGTGCCATTGTTCATACTATCCCTCTTTTTTAAAATTTAAATAAAAAAATTAAATATCACTTGTTTCTTCAATAGAAACATAATGATCAATACCTGGGCTTGCAGCTTTTGCTTTTTGAACTTCTTTTTTTATTTTTGGAATATCATAAGTTGCCCTTACAGAGACTTCTAAAGGATTCTCCTTAGGATTATATGCAGATACCCTAATTCCTGCCATTTCCAAAATACCAGCAAATGCAAGGCATTCATCTGTATTCGTATAAATATATTCTCCTAATTTTAAAGTATACTCTAAACTA
>JAUYPF010000058.1 GCA_030697685.1 bacterium
ATAGTTTTTTTGAAAGTTTTGCCAATAGTTTCATGAGCTGGAAAGCGTTGATGCTTTTTATTGTATACCTTCTTCTCTATTCTTTTTTGTGTTATGCGTGGTATGTGTGTGTTAGTTTGCTTGCACATAGTTCTTTGAAAAAATGGAGAGTTATTTATAAAAAATTATTCCCTTTGTATTTTCTTTTTCTTCCCTTTTTTCTGATGTATCTTTTTCTTTTTGGCTATTTAGTCTATTTTCTTGTTTCTATTATGGTAGGATCCTTTTTTGGAAATGATTTTTGGTTCTTTTTGGGATTCTTTATTTTCTTTATTTTCTTATTAGCTGGATTTCGTTTGATTTTTGTATATTTTCTGTACAAATATCTTTAGATTACTAGAGAAAAGTTTATAAGTTGGATTGTATTACATTCTTACTATGGTAGATGTCACAAAAGTATCCACAAAAGGGCAAGTTGTTATCCCACAACATATACGTGAAGAACTAAATTTAGAAGAAGGTTCGCAGGTTGTTATTAGTAGAATGAAAGACTTTGTTGTTATGAAAAAAATATCTATAACTGATCTTAAGAAAGAGTTTGAAGAACTGACTAAAATAGGTGAAAAACGTGCAAAAAAGTTAGGGATATATTCAGAAGAGGATGTTGTAAGGATCATTCATGAAGGAAGAAAAAAAAGACATTAATGTTGTTTTAGATACAAATATTTTTATTTCTGCTCTTTTTTGGAGAGGAAATCCTCATAAGATAATTTCATTAGCATTAGAGAAGAAGATATATGTGTACACTTCTTCTGAGATTCTTGTTGAATTAGAAAAAGTTTTGAGGAGGGATTTTGATGAGGATAGTGAAGTTATAGAAAGGCAAATATCACTCGTTTTAGAATATGCAACGGTTATAAAACCTTTTGCTGAAGTAGATATTGTTAAGGATGACCCCGATGATAATAAAATTATAGCGTGTGCATTAACAGCAAGGGCTGATTTTATTGTTAGTGGAGATCCACATCTTTTCAATATAAAAGAAGTTTTTGGAATCAAAATTTTAAAGCCTAAAGATTTTCTTGATCAGATATGCCCTTAAAGAAGTTCTTGGTATAACAAGATAGGATAAATTCTGAATAGTTGCGATAGACTTATTAATGAATATTTAATTCTCTTTTCCATGAGTACAGTTGCAGTTATCAAGACAAAACCAGAAAATGTTTTAGAAGATTATCGAAAGGTGATGGAGCTTGCTCAGTATAAAAAATTTCTTCCTCAACATTATGAAACGATCATTAAATTAAATCTTTCTTGGAGCCTCTATTATCCTGCATGTTCTACACAGCCTTGGCAATTAGATGGCATACTGAAAACACTTACTGAAGATGGGTACAAAGGAATACATCCTATGGAAAATGAAACTGTGGTGACAGATGTGTGGAAAGGTGCGAAGCTGAATAAGTGGTTGCCTATTATTAAGAAATATGGATTGAAGTATGAACCTCTTACTGAAGTGAAATGGATTCCTTACAAACCTAAGGCAGAGATGCTTGCTTTAGATGAGATTTTTCCTGAAGGGAATTGGATACCAGAAACTTTTATTGGGAAGAATGTTGTGCATCCTCCTACGATAAAAACCCATGGACACACGATGATGACTGGAGCAATAAAAAATAGCTTTGGGGGATTAATAACAAAAAAGAGGCATCACTGTCATAAAAAAATAAATGAAGTTTTAGTTGACTTACTTGCTATACAAAAAGAAATTCATCCAGGGATATTTGCAGTGATGGATGGAACTGTTGCTGGTGATGGTGCAGGGCCGAGGACGATGATACCAAAGGTAAAAAATTATATCCTTGCATCAGGAGATCAAGTTGCTATTGATGCTATCTCTGCAAAAATGATGGGTTATGATCCGATGAAAATAAAATTTATAAAGTTAGCACATGATCGTGGACTTGGCTGTGGTGATGTAGATCAAATAGATATTGTTGGTGAAGATATTTCACGAGTAAATTTTCATTTCTCTACGAATAAAAGCCCAGTAATTTTTTGGGATCAGATGTTTAGAAAAGGGCCACTTTCTTTTATTGAGCCTCTGTTGTTTCATACAGGTTTGTTTAAAGGAGCAATATTTGGAAGTGCTTTTTACCATGATTATCTTTGGTATAATGTTATTGGACGTTCTCGTATTCAAAAATTTAAAAAAACTTCTTGGGGTAAGTTGTGGAAACAATATAAGTATTAGACTGCGAGAACTTTTAATCCCTTAATGTTCTTAAAATGTTTGTAGTTCCTTGTAACTAGAATTTCATTTTCTGTCATGCAAATACTTGCGATTATTAGGTCGGATTCTTCTGTTATCCTCCCTATTTTTTTAAGTTCTGCATATTTTTCTCCAAATATCTTACATGCTTCTTTTTCAAATCTCAAGAGAGTTACAGACTTTAGAAAATTTTCAATGAGTAGGAGAGTTTCTTCTTTTTTGTTCCCTAAAAAAGCTCCTTTATACAGTTCACTGAGTACGATAGGGGTTATAGAAAAACCTTTGTTTTCATTTTCAAGCTTTTCTATCTTCTCGCTTACTTCTTTGTTTCCATCTAGAAGATCAATGATAATATTTGTATCTAGTGAATATCCCATTTATATCTTGTACTCCCTAAGTTTGAATTTTTTCCTTCCTTTTTCTAGGTCTTTCTTTATACTCATTACTTCTTTATGTGTTCCTGGCCATTTCCCTGCAAAATTCATAATACTGGGCTTTTTTTCTGCTTCAATAAGTCTTATTACTACATCTGAGAATGATTCTTCTTGTTTTTTCTTCTCTTTCAATTCTTTATATGCTTGTTCTGATAAGGATATAACTTTTACCATGTCTGTATGTGTATGCATATGCATATATAAGTTTTTGCTTGCCATACCCTTATGTATTTTTCTGTTTAATAAAGACTTCTGAGAAAAATCCGGAAGATTTCCGGAGCTTTAAAAATAATCTAAGCTACTGCTGCGCTTGTATAAATATCTGAAGCAGTTTTAAATTTCCATTTTACTGCCCCATCAAGTTTATTGAGTGCATAAAGGTAATCATCTTTTGATCCAACGTATACTGTATCTTTTCCTAGAATGGGGCTTGCTATGATTCCTGCTCCTGTTGTGTACTTCCAGATTTGTTTTCCTGTTTCTGCATTTATTGTGTAGATATTTGCATCATTGGATGTAAGATAGATTAGGTTGTTTTCTATTATTGGTTTGTTACTAATTGTATTTCCTGTAACAAAAGTCCATTTCTTTTTTCCTGTTTCTGCATTTATTGCATAGAGATTATGATCATTTGAAGCAATGTATACTGTCTCTCCTTCTAGAACTGGTTCTGCATAAATAGATGATTCTGTATCAAACTCCCAGAGAAGTTCTCCAGTTTCTGCATTGAGAGTATAGAAAGTACTATCTAGTGAAGCAAGATAAATTTTATTTTCATTTATGAGAGGAGCAGAATAGATGTTTCCACCTGTTTCAAATTCCCATATTTTTTCTCCAGTAACAGCATTGAGAGCATAAAGCTTATCATCATTTGAACCAAAATATACAATATTATTTGCATATGCTGCTGAAGCACGAATATCTTCTAGTGTTTTAAATTTCCACAGAAGCTCTCCAGAGTTTACATTGAATGCATAGAGTTGATTATCATCAGAACCTACAAAAAGTTTATCTCCTCCTATCGTTGGAGAAGGATTATTTTCATCTGGTGTTTTAAAGTCCCAAATAATATCTCCTGTTTCTGCATTAAATGCAAATACTAACTCATCTCGTGATGCTGTGTATAAAATTCCTTCATTCAGTATTGGGCTATAATAAATATCTCCTGCGCGATGTTTCCACATTATTTTTCCTGTTTCTGTGTTAAATGCATAGAGGTAATCGTTTGCAGAACCAGTGTATACAAGATTATTATTGACAAGAGGTGTGCTATATTGTGTGTCTCCAATTTTGTAGCTCCAGAGTTGTTCTCCTGTTTCTGCATTTACTGCATAGAAATAATCATCTAAGGATGCTACAAAGACAACACTTTCTTTTTGTGCCTCTTCTTCTGTTATTGTTTCTTTACAGTAGCCTTCAACACATGTATATGCTCCTAGTTCTGTACAGTCCTTTATTTCTATTTGTGATTCTGTGCCTTCACAATAGAGTTCATTGAGATTTCCATCGCTGTCGCAGGTATCTCTTTCTGTGCCTTTCGCACTTTGTACGAGTCCTTGCGTTGTATAGCCAAGATCATCGCTATCTGTACATTCTGTTTTTTCTTCGACTATTGGTGTTGTGCATGCTGAAATAAATAGGAGAAATAAAATACTTATTGAATAGGCACCTTTTTTGTTCATTATTTATTTTGTAGGGGATTGTTTTTATTAATCTTGTGGTTTGCTTGTTTCAGTTTTTAGTTCTTTTCTCTCTCAAAAATTCTTACCCAAAGCTTTATATAAGATTAAAACACTTTATTTTTTGGTAAAATGACACGAGTTGATTGTATTCATTGATAGTATTTTAGATTCTTCTAGTTCTCTTGCTTTTGAAATGTTTTTTAAATCATTAGTTAGTTCTTATTTTCTTAATGAGGGGGGTCGTATAATGGTTAGTATAGGGGACAAGCTTTATCAAAAAGCTCCCCAGTGTGGATCCCTTGACGCGAGTTCGACTCTCGCCCTCCCTCCCATTTTTTTTCCTGAGGTGAACACATGGTAGATACTGCAAAAGGCACTCGAGATATTGTTCCTGAAGAAGCTATTCTTTTTCAAGAGATTCAGGATATCTTTAAAAAAAATTTTGAACTTTTTGGATTTAATCCTCTTCAAACTCCTACATTAGAACTCTTTGAAACGCTCTCTTCTAAGTATACCGGAGGTGCTGAAATTCTCAAAGAAACTTTTCAGCTGAGTGATCAAGGACAGAGAAAATTAGGCTTGCGTTATGATTTGACTGTTCCTTTCTCTCGCTTTGTTGCAATGAATCCCCAATTGAAGATGCCTTTCAAGCGCTATCAAATTGGGTCTGTATTTCGAGATGGGCCTGTAGGATCTAATCGTTTACGAGAGTTTACACAGTGTGACTGTGATGTTGTTGGAACAAAGAGCATTGCTGCTGATGCAGAATGTGTGCAGTTGTTTCTTCAAGCATTTGCTGCTTTAGGTTTAGATGTAGAAGTACGTGTGAATAATCGAAAGATCCTTGATGCAATGATGAATACTTTGCAAATCCCTCTTGACAAAAGAGGTTCTGTGATTCTTGTAATAGATAAATTAGATAAAAAGTCACGAAAAGATGTTGAAGAAGAAATTTATGCTCTTGGTGTGAAGAAAGATGCAGTTGCGAAATTGTTTGAGCTTTTGAATTTACAAGGAAGCAATACAAAAATTCTTGATGGGATTGCTGCGTTTGTTGGGAAGGATGCTGAGGGTGTTGTAGAAATGAGAGAGTTGCTTTCTTATTGCCCCCAGAAGAATGTTTTGTTTGTTCCTTCTCTTGCACGAGGACTCGCTTATTATACAGGAAGTATTTTTGAAGTGTATGCTCCTGGTACTTCTGTTACTTCAGCAATTGGCTCTGGTGGACGTTATGATAAGATGATAGGAAGTTTATTAGGAAGTACACAAGAGTATCCTGCTGTAGGCTGCTCTTTTGGTCTTGATCGTATCATGGCTGTAGTTGCTGAGAAGAGAAAGCAAAGTGTGAAAAGTGTTGTGAAAGTATTTGTAATTCCTATTGGGATTTCTTTGGACAAAGTGTGGCCTGTGGTTATTGAATTGAGAGAGAAAGGTGTAGCGACTGATGTTTATTTTGCAGCG
>JAUYPF010000012.1 GCA_030697685.1 bacterium
GAAATGCTTGCAAAGATGAAGAAGGCTGGATTTTCTGCGATTACCTATGCATTAGAATCTGGAAGTCCGAAAGTGCTGAAGAATATTAAGAAGGCAATTACTATTGAACAAGCTTTGAAAGCAATAGAAATGACGAAAGAAGTAGGAATTGAGACAACGTGTAATTTTATTATTGGGCATCCTGGAGAAACATATGAAGATGCTCTTATGACATTAGATGTTATTAAACAAGTCAAGGCAGATAAACTGAACGTGAATAATTCTGTGGTTTATCCTGGAACAGAATTGTATGAATGGGTTTCTCAGAATGCACGATTTACTCTTGATGTTGAAGAATATCTCAATATGTCTTGGCCAGGAAAATCGGATTTCCCTTTTTTTGAAACTGATGATTTTACTGTTGCACAGAGAAAAGAAATCCTGAGGAAAGCAATTCTTATTTTTAGAGATAGACTTATTCGAACACGAATGAAAGAACCTTTTGCTTCTGTGTATAGCTTTATGAGTCGATCTGATTGGGTGTATTCTACTGGAGAAATTTTAAAGACTAATTCTTTAGTGAATAAATATGTGAAGCCAGTGCTGTTTAAATCTTATGGTGTTAATGCACGTTAGACTTGATATATGTTAATGGTTTCACCAGTTTTAACCTTCTTCAAATCTAAATCTTTCGTTGTGATTATATAATCATATTTGGTGTAATTTTCAACTGTATCAAACGCATAGTTTCCCCTTATCCAGTATGCTATCAGCCATGATGGTTGGTCGTCATTATCCGACGAGATTCTCGTCTTGTCCTTGAAGTCCTCCATTGTCTGTGGTGGGTTGTCATCAATGTCGAGCAAAAATGTTGCGTTCTTATCGATGTTGTTATCGATCCACTTTCCGAGCTCTACTTCTTCGAGGGGAGCCCAACGATAGTTGGAGTCATAGAGTATAATGGCTACGTTTAGCACAGTAACTGCCCCAAAAAAGAGCATGCTTAGTAAAATAATCTTCTTTATTGTCTGGGGAATTTTCCAGAAAATGAGAGCTGCCAAAGCTAGTACGATTGTAGTTATGATTAATGATGTGAAGGGTGAGCCTATACTGTTTAGGCCATATTTGAGTACACCAATATGTGTCCAACTCATGTTGTTGATGGGGAAATAGTCTTTGAGGAGCATAATTGGTGTAAAGAGAGCTAATGCTAGTAATGTTCCAATTTTTGTTCTTATGCTGATTCTTGTTTGCAGGTTGGCGATGCCGAGTAGGATTATCAAGGGAATTACAGGCTCAACATATCTTCCTATGATACGATGGTCTGTGAAATGCTCAAAAAAGCTCGCATTATTGGCAGCAATAAAGATTAGTAATATAGTTGATATGACTGTCATTTCCACTGCTATTTTTATCCGATTGTCTAGTGTTCTATACCGGAATGTCAGCATAACTATTATCGCAAAGAAGAGAATGCTACTTCCGATGAGCAAGTAGTCTGTGTATGCTACTACCCAAATTATTTTTGTCCATATGTTTGTTGATGCTATGTGGACTTCGTTGCTGTAGCCTAACATCCCTCTAAGGGACCATCCATATTTATTGCCTTTAGCAATAATCCATGGAAGAAGAACCACAAAACAGGTGCTGATGAATATAACTTTGTTTCTTACTACTTTCCACGTTCTACTTTTAGCAATCGCGATGCTACTGAGGATACTTGCAGTGAGGATAATGAACAGTCCTTGTGTTTTTGTGAGAAATGCTAGGGCACATGCCACACCAGTTAGAATATGCCATCCAATAGTTTCATGGTGAAGTGCTTTGTACAGAAAATACATTGTTAACAATATTAGTGGAAGATAGATGTTCTCACTAAGGATATAGATCGTATATGGAAATGTTATTGGGAGTATGCCGATGAGAATAGCAGTGCTGGAGGCATCATTGTCTTTCATGAATTCCTTTGCGAACCAATACGCTGGGAACAGGATGAGGGACGAGAGGAATGCGTTAAGTATTAGGATGATGAGAAGGACAAATCTCATATTATCAACCAAGAATGCAAATGAAGTAACTATTGGATATACAGTATATTTTGCTGTAATGATGCTGCTTTCGATGCCTGGATTTTCAAAGAATGCTTTCGCTCCATCTATATGCGTTAAGCTGTCAGAGAACCCTAGAGGCACAGGCATTAGAAAGGCTAGTGCAATCTTGATTGCTACTAATAGGAAAAATGCTATCAGAATCTTTTTATTCATGATTTTCCCTCTAAGATGTTGTCTTTTAAACCTTGTGGATTATGGGCTTTGCGTGGAAATTAGTTGCTAGAATAATTCGGCAAAGTAAGCTTGTCTACGTGAGTTATGAAGAATAATATTCTTTATGCTGCTCAAGAGTTATTTTTTGCTGGTGTTAGTGATTCTGTTTCTTTGCATTGAATATAGTTTTTTTATTGTCTAAATCACTTCTTCTGAAGATTCTCTCGAATAAACCCCCAGCTCCATGAAAAAATTCCCACTAAAATCAGAGGAGTAAGGAGGATAAATTGTGGTAACATCTTATAATTCCACCTTATCATCCGTAATGAGATTCTGACAAAGCGTACTCCTGGAATAAACAAAGCCAAAAAAGGGTATTTTGCAAAGATATTTCCCGGTAATTTTACTTTTTTCCTCAGGCGAGAGGCATATTTGCCAAAGTTGTACTGATGATTCATATATTTAGTGAATCGCACTCGATTATGATGAGAAACAAGAAGAGAGTTGTTAAAGTAAAGAGAAAAATTCTGTGCTGCCAAATAACAAAATAAAGTATCTTCTCCTGCCAATAAAGAGGGATCAAATCCCCCTACTTTTTTAAACGCTTCCTTCATACACATAAAATTACAGGTAGCCATAAATGATACTTTTTTTGAAGGCATGGTGGGAAATAACTCGCTAAAAGCAATGATATAGTCGGCGGTGCTTATTATTCCTGGATTAGCATTTTTAACTGCTCCACCTACAAAGGAATATCCTTGATGTAGTGTCTGAATTCCTTTCTCTAGCCAATCTTGAGACGCAATACAACCGGAATCAATAAAAGCAATAATTTCTCCTTGAGATTCTTTCACTCCAATATCCCTAGCCGCTCCTGGAAAAGTCTGGCTCTTCAAACTAATCAATTGTACTGATGGAAAATTGTGTTTAATAATAATAGGGGTGTCATCTTTGGAACTATCAACTACAATTACTTCGTAAGAAAAAGTAGTGTGCTGGTTGATAATAGAATGAAGACATCGCGCAATATAAAATTGTGAGTTATAAGAAGGAATTATCACACTGACCAATGGTTTTTTAGTTTCTGGGTTCATACAAAACTCTTTCTTTTTTCTTTATTTGCAGAGGGAACTGCTTGCTCGAGTCCATCCTGCTTATATCGCATCCCCCTTATTTCCCCTATGTGAATAAGATCCTCTCCGGAACTATCTCCACTGCCATTCGTTTTTAGGCTATTGATAATCTCAGATTTCCCCACCCAGGATGTTATCATATTTTTGGCAATGAATGAAGGATTATAAATTATATTAAAGCGCTGAAAGCATTCATGAGTGCAATAACATTTGGTGTCTTTAATCCACTTTGCGCTGTTTTTTGTAACTGTAGAAGTCCAGAGCTTGGTAAAATCATACTCAAATTCGCGCACATTTCCCAAAGGCTTATGGTTCAGTAATTCACAGGGATAAACATCCCCTTTCTCGTACATAACTGCCATCAGTGTTCCGGCAGTACAAGGAAGGATATACTTCTTCTCCTCTACAGTTTTTATAATCATGCCTGTTCGCAGTTTATTCATGTAATCACGAATCCAGCTTTTCATTCCCTTTTTTCTCGATTTCGATTGCAGCTGGAAGAATTTTTTATAATAATTAAGATTAACTCCAAATAAATCCATCTTCTTAGCTTCCCCCCGAATGAGATTCATGCTGAAAACATCGGGCTTCCATTCCTGTTTTATTTCATGATGAAGCTCTTCTAATGTATCCTGATTTAAACTGGTTAAGGTTGATACAATCGAAACTTGCAGATGAGGATACAGCTTCTTTAATTCTTTAAGCATCATAAATGAAGCCTTGGCCTTGTTATAACAATCCTTGACTTGCCTTATCTCGTCGTGAATTTTTTCGATTCCATCTAATGATACGACTATATTTAAATCCATATCTGGGCAATTCTCTAAAATATCAGTGCAGTCTTTCTTTATTTTCTCTGTAAATGTTCCATTGGTTGGAATAGTAACCTCTTTCACCGGTGTGTTGTGGTAGTATGTTTTAATCACATCGGCAAAATCTGGGCGGATGAAAGGTTCTCCGCCGCTAATGTTAAGGATCACTAAATCGGGAAGATGCCTGGTGATTTTATCAATCTCCTCCAGCGACAGTTCCCCTTTGGTATTTAATTGGCTCCAATAAAAACAGTGCCCGCATTTGGCATTGCACTTTGAGGTTACAAAGTGAATAAGCTGGAGAGGAGTTTCAGGCTCCTTTACTACAAAATACTTTAATAATTTAAGATAAGTGCGTCTCATTTTGAAAGGAAAAGGATAAAGTTATTTAAAAACATTATGGGGAAAGGCTCTGTCCTACACACAAAGTTCCTATCCTAGAAAGATTTATAAAATTGTAAATATTATAAGGCTTTAAAGATGAAAATACTTTTAATTAGACCACCACAACTGGAAGTGGACTCACTATCTTCGACGGCAGTTGGAATACCTATTGGAATGCTTAGTATAGCTGGATATATTAATAAAAAAGGACATGAAGTTAAGATTTTTGATTCTCTTTTGTATCCAGATAGGATAGAAGACAAAACACATTATGGTGCATCATTTGAAAGAATAGGAAAAACTATTAATGAATTCAAACCAGATATTATAGGCATTGCAAATCTTTTTTCTACTCAAATGAAAAAAGCTTTGGGGCTTACTGAATATATAAAGTCTATTTATCCTGATGGGAAAATAGTTGTAGGTGGGCCACATGCAACAGCGAGACCTGAAGAGTTTTTAGTGTCTTCAAGTATAGATTTTGTAGTGATCGGTGAGGGAGAGATTACATTAGCTGAGATAGCAGAATATTATGATGGCAAGAAAGACATCACAGAGGTAAATGGAATTGCCTACATGAAGGAAGGAAAATTACAACTTAATAAATCAGAATATATACAGGACTTAGATTCAATTCCTTATCCCGCTTACCATCTTGTTGATTTAGAAGAATACTTCAAAATGTCGAAGGCAGGTAGAGGGTCGCGATTAGATGATATATTCCATGAGCCTAAGAGGGAGGTATCAATAATAACAAGTAGGGGATGCCCTTATGAATGCATTTTCTGTTCCATACACCCGACAATGGGTTACAAGTTCAGATACCATTCTCCTGAATATGTTGTAGGACATATAGAACTTCTTGTTAAAATGTATGGAGTAGATTTTATACATTTTGAGGATGATAATCTGACACTAAATCAAGTTAGGTTTGAGAAAATCCTTGATATGATTATTGAAAAGGGTCTTGAGTTTGGATGGGACACCCCTAATGCAGTCCGTGCAGATGCACTTAGTTTAAGCATATTAAAAAAAGTGAAACAGACTCATGTAAGGTCACTTACGATTTCTATAGAATCTGGCAATCAGGAATTTTTGAATAATGTTGTTAAGAAAAATTTGGATATTGAAAAAGTTATTGAGACTGCTAGTAACTGCAAAAAATTGAGAATTCCTTTACATGCTTATTACATTATAGGCTTTCCGCATGAAACTAAGGAAAACATTCAACAAACAATTGATTTTGCTTATAAAATGATGAAAAACTATAATATAAAACCACATCTAAATTTTGCAATGCCACTCGTAGGCACTGAAATGTATGATATAGCAAAAGAAAATGGATATCTTGTAACTGAAGATTATACAAAAGGCAGAGTATTTGGTACAAGTTCTATTAAAACAGAGCATTTTACCCCAGAGGATCTTAAGATATTCCATAGAAACTTTTACAAAAGAGTAAAAAATCTTTATTTGATGCAGATGATACAAGATCCTTTAATACTTCTAAGAAACGTAAAGATCTTTTTAGAATTTCCAAAAAATACAATAAGAATAGCAAAAGTTGCATTAAAGAGAACTTCGCAGGACTATAAGTAGTCTATTAAATTTTTGACATAGATTTTCTATTTTTTCTTCAAGTGCTGTCATTTTGTGTCTTGGTTGGGTTCCTTTTTTCTATCTCGTTTTCTTTCTGAAATATAACCTACTTGTTGGAGAATAATACTTAAAAAAAGGAGTATAGCTATCCCAATAATCTTTAAGTTAAACATGTTCTTTTTGAAAATATTCTTGCAGGACCAGATTCTTAGTTTTAAGAATTTTTGTACAGAACTGTTTCCTACAACTTTTTTAAAATAATAGTTTGCTCGTCCTCTTCGAATATGCCATTTTACAAAAGAGCCCAATTTGTCTCTTGGCAAATGATGCACTCTTGCAGATTCTTGGAATTTAATAAGCATTCCAGCTTTCGCCATGCGATAGGATAGCTCTCCTTCTTCTGTGCCGTATATGAGGCTATTGTTGAATTTTCCTAACTTGCTGAATACTTCTCTTCTTATTGCTGCAGTGCAAGTTGAAAGATGGTCTGTAAAATCATTTTTATCTGTTTTCCACATATTTCTATAGCCTGCGTTTCCTCCACCAGGGAATCCAAGTTCAGAAATACAATTTCCTAAATAATTAGATTTTGGAATCGAAATATTCCCCATGACACCCATGATTTTTTCATTCTTGAATGGTTCGACAATATTTTTTAACCAATCCCTTTGGGGTATACAATCATCATCTGTAAATACACAAATGTCTCCTGAAGAATTATCTATGCCGCAGTTTCTATTGAATGCAAAACCTCTTTTTTCAGGGATATTTTTGTAGATGCACCACGAAAACTCTGTAGGTGCTTCTAATGGGGAGTTTGATTCATGAATAAGTACTAATTCTGTAGAGAAGAGAGATTTTGTTTCTTCTATTTGTTGTTTAAGAATTGGAACAAGGTTGTAGAGATTTTTTGCAAATTTTCCTGCCCTAAGAATAATTATAATTGATACTTTTTTCTTCATTTGGAGGAGAAATTATTCTTTTTGATTTAAATAGTTTCCTTACATATGTTTCTTTTCTTCCTTCAAAAAATTTATAAAACCTGCCGAGATTGCACATATATGAAAATATTGTTTGTTGTTGCTCCATACGGGGAGTTTCCAAAAGATGGTGAAAAAGTTAAGCAGAAAAAGGGATTTCTTCCTCCTGTCGGACAAGCACTTCTTGGAACAATTTTGGAGAATGATGGACATGATGTGCGTATTTTAGATATGCAGATTGATCTTCTTACTGAAAAAGAGCTTATTGTTTATGTTCGAGGTTTTGCTCCTTCTTTAGTTTGTATTTCTATGTTAGATGCTACCGTTCCTATTGTGAATCATATTATTAGTCTTATCAAACAAAATTTTCCTGAGACTATTGCTATTTGTGGTGGTATTCATCCTAGTATGTATCCACAGGAGACTTTAGATGGGAATAAGGATATTGATTATCTTGTTTATGGTGAAGCAGAAATTAGTATTCTTGAACTCGCTCGGGCTGTAGATAAAAAAGAGGATATCTCTAAGATCTTGGGGATTTATTGTCGTGATTCTCAGGGAAGGATTTTTTTTACAGGATATAGGCCTATTGTGAAGGACTTAGATAAATTTCCTATTCCTTCTCGGAAATTTTTTGATCTGAAAAGATATGTTCCTGTACCAAATCAGTATAAAAGACTTCCAGTAACAAATATGATTTCTGGAAGAGGTTGTACTTATTCTCTTTGTACTTTTTGTTTTGAGTCAACTCCTTATGTACGTGAAAAAGGTTATAGGAGAATTAGTGTTCAACAAGCTATTGATGAAATAAAGTATTTACAAAAAGAGTTTGGTATTCGAGAGATATCTTTTTGGGATGATGAATTTCTTATGGGTGGAGATTGGGTAGAAGATTTTTGTGATGCAATTATTAAGGAAAAAATTGATATTGTTTGGAGCTGTTATGGGAAAGTTAATTATGTTCGTCCAGATAGAATGAAAAAAATGGCACAAGCTGGTTGCTGGAATATTTTTTTTGGATTGGAAAGTGGAAATCAAGAGCTTTTGAATTTTATGAAAAAGGGTCAGACACTTGATATGATGAAAAATGCTGTTAAGTGGGCACATGATGCTGGTATTGAAGTACGTGGCTCATTTATTTTGGGTCTTCCTGGAGAAACCCCAGAAATGGGGCAGAAGACAATTGATTTTGCTTTAAGTTTAGATTTAGATTATGGCCAGTTTAACTTTGCTACACCTTTTAAGGGTACTGAAATGTATGATGTTTGTCGTAATGGCGATTATGGTACTTATTTCGCGGAAGGAGATTTTGCAAAGCATACTATTGCTGGACTTGTTTTCTTGCCAAAAGGGTATGATACTCCTGAGCAATTGCTTAGATTGAGAAGAAATGGATATAAGAAATTTTACCTGCGTCCAAAATATATTTGGTTGAAGTTGAGAAGCATTAATTCGTATGATGATATTTTGCGATATTGGAGAGGAATTATTTTTCTTGCAGAAGTTCGTCTTTTGAGTAAGTCTGGAGGCTATTAATTTTTTTTTGTACTAAGATAAATTGTTGTTCCTACTATTCCTGTAATATAATATAAAATAAGGATTATTACATACATTGCAACTGTTGCTTCTGTTGCAATTCCGATTGTGCTAAAAAGCAAGGTTCCAACTCCTTCACGGATACCTAAACCGTTTGGAGTGAGAGGTATAAGGCTTACAATGAGTGTTATTGCATTAATCAGAATAGCATAGAAAAGAGGGACATCTATTCCCATTGCTCTGAATATAATAATGACCAGTAATGCATTCCCTAATGGTCTGAAAAGTGTAATAATTATGTTTATGAATACTTTATCTCTGTGATTGGAAATAAGATCTTTGCTGGTTTTGTAGAATCCTTGAAATGAATCAGCATATTTCCCAATTATTTTCTTAATTATTTTCCTTCCTAGTGATGTAAAAATAAAAATGGATCCTAGGATACAAAAGATTGCAAAAAGTAAACCTAGATACAATTCTAATACATTGAAAATAGTAAATATTCCTAAGGCTGCAATGATTCCAAAGATCGTTAAGGTAATGAGCTTGTCTATGATGGTTAATGCTGTACTTGCACCAATGTCAAAGCCTTTTTGTTTTGCAAAGTAAATAATGGAAAGATCACCTGCACGACCAGGGAGAATTAAACCCATAGAAAAGCTCATAAGGTAAAAGCGCATCCATTCCATAAAAGAAATGTATTTGATTGAATCAAAAAGTACTTTTAAGCTGTATGCTGTTAAGATGAAAGTGAAAATATTAATAATAATTCCCAAGCTCATCCAGTAGGGATCAATATTTCTTATAATGTCTATAGTTTCTCTGATATGAATCCTACTAATAAGAAAGCCAAGAATGAGTACACAGAATATAATTTCTAGAGCAACTCGAATTTTTGATTTCATTTCCTATTTTTAATATTTTAGAACTTAAAAGCTTTCTTTTTTTAGGAAGCCTGCTTTTGCTCTTCTATTTAAATATTGGCTAAAATAACTACAAAAAAGTACTCAGGTTATACCCTGCAGAATATTTATAAATGGGACTTAAACTTTAACCACTTTAAGGAATGCCATGAAAAAGTATCTTGTTACAGGTGGAGCTGGATTTATTGGGAGTAATTTTATACATTATCTTTTTAGAAAATATCCTGATTGTCATGTTACAAATTTAGACAAGCTTACCTATGCAGGAAATTTGGATAACCTTCTTGATGTAGCCAATAATCCACAATACAAATTTGTTCATGGTGATATAGCAGATATTAATTTGGTTAAAAAACTTCTTCCGGGAATAGATTATATTGTTCATTTTGCAGCAGAATCTCATAATGATAGAGCTATCCTTGATCCATCTATTTTTCTTCGAACAAATGTATTGGGCACGCAAATGTTATTAGAAGCTGCTAAAGATACACATATAAAAAGATTTCATCAAATTTCAACGTGTGAAGTTTTTGGTGAACTTGAACTTGATGAAAAAAGGAAATTTAAAGAGTCTGATCCATATCAACCAAAAACTCCCTATAATGCTTCCAAGGCTGGAGCGAATCATGTTGTTATGTCATATTATCATACATTCCAAGTTCCTGTGACCATTAGTCATTGTTGTAATAATTACGGTTCTTATCAATTCCCAGAAAAACTCATTCCTCTTTTTACTACAAATGCTCTTGATAATAAGCCTTTACCTTTGTTTAAAAGTAGTACATATAAAAGGGAATGGGTTCATGTTGATGATCATTCAGAAGCTATTGATTTGATTTTAGAAAATGGAAAAGTTGGAGAGGCTTATAATATTGGCACAGGTGTTGAAAAATCTGTTGAAGAAATTACTAATTTTATTTTAAGAGTTTTAGCTAAGCCAAATTCTTTGAAAGAGTACGTTCCTGATAGATTACAGCATGATAAGCGATATCTTTTAGACTCCAGTAAAATTATTCGTGAACTTGGCTGGAGTCCTAGCTATGATTTTGAAGAAGGCTTACAAGAAACAATTAAGTGGTATAAGAATAATGAATCTTGGTGGAGGAAATTAAAATGAAAGGAGTAGTTTTAGCAGGAGGTCTTGGTACAAGGCTTTATCCCTTGACTTTAGCAGTAAATAAGCATTTATTACCAGTTGGACGTGAACCAATGATATATAATCCTATTCGAAAATTAGTTGAAGCAGGAATTGATGATATTCTTGTTGTGACAAGTTCTCAACATATGGGAGATATTGTTAATCTTCTTGGTAGTGGTAAAGATCTTACATGCAGTTTGACATATAAAGTTCAAGATGAAGCGAAAGGAATTGCTGATGCATTACGACTTGCTGAAGGTTTTGCACATAATGAAAAAATTGTTGTTATTCTTGGAGATAACGTTACTACAGCTTCTATAGCTCCTTATGTCAAATCTTTTCAAGAGCAAGAAAAAGGCGCAAGAGTTTTGCTTAAGCATGTTCAGGATCCTTCAAGATATGGTGTTGCTGCTTTAGATGAACAACAAATTTTAGAGATTCAAGAGAAACCAACTTCACCTAAATCTAATTTTGCAGTTATAGGTTATTACATGTTTGACCAGAGAGTTTTTGATATTATTCGCTCTATCAAGCCATCAGAAAGAGGAGAATATGAAATAACAAGTGTAAA
Source organism: bacterium (assembly GCA_030697685.1). GTDB lineage: Archaea > Nanobdellota > Nanobdellia > SCGC-AAA011-G17 > GW2011-AR17 > JAGVZZ01. Next base: position 11,320 of record JAUYPF010000012.1, read on the forward strand.
CAATGCTTATATTCGAGATAATGAACTTCGTTATAATATTCTTGATGGAGATTGGGTTGATGCAGGAACCTTTGAGTCCCTTGCATATGCAAATAAAATGTTTTCCGGTAAATCTCATGACTAATATAGATTATTCTGTTGTCGTTCCTGTCTATAATAGCGAAGAGTCTCTATCTGAATTACACCATAGACTTATTCCTGTTTTTGAGAAATTACACCAAAATTTTGAACTAATTCTTATTGATGATGGTAGTAAGGATAAGAGCTGGGAAGTCATGCAAAAGTTGCACGAAAAAGATAAAAGAGTAAAAATAATTCAGTTAATGAGAAATTTTGGGCAGAATAATGCATTGATGTGTGGATTGAATTTTGCTTCTGGGAATAGAATGATCATTATGGATGATGACCTACAACATCTTCCTGAGGAAATTCCAAAATTAATTTCTAAGATGGATGAAGGCTATGATGTTGTCTATGGAAAATATTTTAAGAAAAAACATGTGTGGTATAGAAATATTGCTTCAACATTAGTGTATGGAAGTTTCAGCAAAATGATTGGTTTAAAGATGAAGGTTACTGCTTTTAAAATAATCAATAGACAAGTCGTTGATGAAATTATAAAATTTAAAAGCCAAAATCCTCATATAGACATTTATATTGCACGTATTTTATCTCCACAAAGAATTTCTAATGTAATTGTTCGTCATGCTTCACGAAAGTATGGAGAAACAAACTATACTTTTTGGAAGCTGAGTAAATGGGCCTTAGATATTCTTTTTAATTTTACAACTTATCCTTTAACTTTGGCAATAATTCTTGGATTCTTTTTTTCTCTATTTAGTTTTTTTTTAGCTTTCCTTTATTTTATTTCTTACTTCTTTACTGACATACATGTAAGTGGTTTTACAACCCTTATTTTAGCAGTTACTTTTTTTTCAGGTATCATCCTTTTTGTAATGGGAATTATAGGGAGGTATATTGGGAGTATATTTTTGGATGTAAATAACAAACCTCAATTCGTTATTAGAAATGTTAAAAAATAAAAAATGCCTCGTTACAGGATCAAATGGTTTTATAGGAAGACATCTTGTAGATAGATTACATAAAGAAGAAGCAATAGTTTATTCTTTAAACAGAAATCCAAGTAAAGTAAAAGCTTATCAACAATATATTGTAGATATTAGAGATCCTTTAGCTGTCCATAAAGTAATCCAAGAAATAAAACCAGAATATATTTTCCACTTTGCGGGGAGTACTCTACGGGAAAGTCCTGAACAAACTCATCTTATTGATATAAATGCTTTTGGGACAAAAAATGTATTAGATGCGCTTTCTTCCATAAAATATAATTTATTTATTTATCCCAGTACTAGCTCAGTTTATAGCAATAATTATTCCGTTTTTTCTGAGGATACACAAAGAGAGCCAAAGACAGCCTATGGAACATCAAAACTCCTTGCTGAAGAATATTGTTTAGAACACATAGCCTCTGGAAAACCAATAGTCATTGTACGCCCTTTTAGTATTTATGGACCAGGGCAAGAGGATGGCACTATGTTTATTCCTACATTAATGCGTGTTTTTAAAGAAGGTGGAACTTTCAAGCTTCAAGATGGGAAGCAAACCAGAGATTATTTGTATATAGATGATTTTATTCAGCTTTTAATGGATATTACTGCTTCAAATATACGAGGAGAAATTTTAAATTGTGGCACTGGAAAAGAAATAACTTTAGGAGAAATTGTTAGTCTCCTTTCAGTGTTATGTAAGGATAAGAAGGGCAAAATAGTTTCTATTCAATTTAGAGAAGGTACAGATTATTTACATCAAAAAGCTGATTTAAGAAAAGCAGAAGCTCTTTTAGGGTGGAAGGCTATAGTTTCTTTAGAAGAGGGTTTACAAAAAACAATAGAATTATGGAGGAATAATTCTTTTTAGTTTCCAAATCTTTAAAAATAGTACTCTTTTTTCTTTTCTTATGGAATGTAACCTCTGCCAAAGTCTAGAAGTAAAGAAATATGCTGCTTTTGAAAATTATACTCTGGTGAAATGTTCTTCTTGTGGTTTATTATTTACAGACCAAATTTCTATAAAAGTAAAAGATATGTATTCAAAGGATTATTTTGACGGGGTGCATGGGAATTTTTTTGCAGATTGTAAAAAGGATTATGCAACTAAAATTGAGAAAAGCCAAAAACTACAAAATTTTCAACATGTATTGAAAAAAATAAAAGAACTCAAGCCTCAAGGGAAGTTTATGGATATTGGATGTGCTACAGGTGTTTTTTTAGATATGGCACAGAAAGAAGGCTATGATGTTGTTGGTGTAGATGTTTCTGAATTTGCTTGTCAATATGCTTCTGAGAACTTTGGAATAAAAACATTGAATGGGAAATTAGAAGATCTTCATTTAGAGGATAATAGTTTTGATATTATTACCATGTGGGATGTTGTTGAACATGTACCTGATCCACACACCTTTTTGAGAGAAGTGCATCGTGTATTGAAAGATGATGGAATTATTTTTATTCTTACTATAAATGATTCTAGTCTCATGGGATGGATGGCTGAAGGAATTTATTTAGGAAGTTTTAAGACTATTTCTACTTTTACCCAAATGATTCATCCTATTCACCATAATTATCATTTTAAAGAAAAACACTTGCAACAATATCTCAATATAAATGGATTTTCTTTGGCATGGAAAGAAAAGAGTGAGATGCCTGTTGAGAATATTGAAGGTAATACATTTGTGAAAGGAATGGCTCATGTGCTTTATTTTATGTCTGATGTTGCTGATTTACAACATGAGCTTCGGGTTATTGCAAGGAAAAAATGAACAAAACAACAGGTTTCTGGTACAATCTCTTTGATATGCCTGCTGTGTATAATTCTGTGCGAACAGTTTTACTTTTTGGAAAAGGAAAAATGTTTGCTCATATTAAAGAAGGAATAGCTTTACAAGAAGGAGAAACAATTCTTGATGTTGGTTCTGGGCCTGGAGAGTTAAGTACATTATTTCAAGGTGACTATGCTGGTGTTGATTATTCTAATACTTATGTTGCTTATGCAAAAAAAAAATATCCAGGAAAAAATTTTTTTCAAGGGAATGTTCTTCAATTAAGTATTCCAGAAAAATCTTATGATGTTATCCTTCTGGCCAGTTTTATTCATCATTTTTCTGATGTTGAAGTGGATCAAATATTACAAAACTTGTCTACCGTTGCGAGGAAAAGGATAATCCTCTTAGAGCCTTGTCCATGGAAGGGAAACCCTCTTGCTTGGTTTCTTCTGAAAATGGATCGAGGAGCACATATACGATCTCTAGAAGAACAAAAGAAATTTGTAGAGAAATATTTTACTTTGGAGAAGGCTGAACTGTTTACTTCAGGAGCATATAAGCTTTCTTTGCTTGTTGGAAGAATTAAAAACTAAGAATACAAGAACTTCCATTTGTTTCTTTTACTTCTAAACCGCAGCTTGGAATGATTTCGCAATAATGTCCATTTGCGAGAATTTCTGTGGTGTTAAATTTTGAGTTGAGTTCTTGCATTGCATCACAGCTTTCTGTTGCTAGGAATTCTTTAAGTCTGTAGAGAACATTTGTAGCAAGGATAATAATAGGTAAAAGAAAGATTTTAGCTGAAAATTTCATTAGATTTTTCTCTTTTGGAAGTTTTATAAGAGTTATGGATTTATTTTTTCATGTCAGCAAGAAGCCCAAAGAGCATGATTTGCATTCCTGCAAGAATCAGCATTGCTGCGAGAATGACTCGAGGAATTCCCCCCACCATGCCTGTAGCAAGATAATTGTAGAGTACCCATAGGCTAGAAAGAAGCCCTAAAGTAAAAAGTGTGAGGCCAATCTTTCCAAAGAATGCTAAAGGATTATAATCGCGATAAATTCTAAAAATATTTATCCATGCTTTCATTGCATAATCAAATGGACCTTTCATCAGGTGGCTTTCTCTTGTCTTTCGTGCATAGATGGGAATTTCTTTGATTTGAAATTTTAGACGTGCAGCACGAATCAATTGTTCATGTGTGTAGGTGAAGTCTGTTGAGAAGTGAATATCTTTTGCGACATTTTTTGTAAATGCACGGAAGCCTGTTGTAGAGTCTGTGATTTTTGTATGACAAAGTTGTGTGAAGACATAGGCAAAAGCCATGTTCCCCAATCTTTTTATGAGAGGCATGTCTTCTATTTTTCCTGCGAATCGAGAACCAATAACTAAGTCATTTCCTTTTTCTATTTCTTCTATAAGCTTTGGAATAAATTCTGCAGGATATTGACCATCAGCATCTGTGTGTACAATAATATCCGCATTTAGTTCAAGACAGTGTTTGATTTCCTCATGAAATGTTTCTGCAAGACCTTTGTGTCGTTCATTAGAATGTACAATTGCTCCATACTTTTTCGCAAGCTTTGCAGTAGTATCAATACTGCAATCATCTTGCACATGAATCTTATATTTGTATTTGCTCTGATCCATAATAAGTATAATTTCAGAAATCACTGCTCCAAGTGTTTGTTCCTCATTCCAAGCTGGTATAGTTATGACAACTAGCATAGAAACACTTTTTTAATCCTCCTTTAAAAACTTTGTTGATTCCTTTTCTTTCCTTTAGAAAAGTTTAATAAAGACCTTTAGTTTTATAGTACATATGAAAGATAAACCATTAGGAGTAAAAATCCTTTCTATTCTGAATTATGCTGGTGCAGGAATTTATTTGCTCTTTGCATTGCTTCTTTTTATCATCTTAATAAGCTATACTTCTCTTCAAGAGAGTGGAGAATTAGAAGCAAGTTTAACAGCTGAAGAATTAGCTCAATTACAATCTTTTGGAGATCTCACCACTTTTCTTTATATTGTTGTGATTATTTGTTTAGGATTAGCAGTTTTAGCTTTCTTTTTAGGGAGAGCTTTTTGGAAAGGGCAGAATTGGGGAAGAATTGTTACTCTGGTGTTTAGTGCTTTAGGAATTATTTTTTCTCTTGTGAGTTTGGTTTCTGCATTCTTTATTGCAGATATAATTAGTATTTTTATTAGTGTTGTACAAATTATTATTCATGTGATTATTATTTGGTATTTATTACAAGCAGATGTCATTAAGTATTTTACTTCTAAGAAAAAAGATTAATTTAATTATTCATACCAGACATTCCAAGAACCATTTTTAGTCCTTTAAGATTTCTTTTAATATCTCGAATATTTCTCATCTTTGATACTCTTTTGAGAATATATCCTGGTCGTAAATAGAACTTTCTAAATGCTAATCGTTGCATTTTTTGTAATTCTTTTGCATTTGGATATCCCTTAACTACAAAAACTGGTGCAAAGATATGATAATCTTTAAAGTTTTTATCTAGAGTTCCCCATTTATCTGCAGTGTTCCAAAGTTCTGTCCCTGGGAATGGAGTAGCAATAGAGAATTGTGCGTAGTCTGGATCGAGTTCAATTGCAAAGTCAATAGTTTTTCTTCCTTGCTCTGGAGTTTCTCCTGGGAGACCAAGGATGAAGGAACCCCTTACTTCTATGCCAGATTTCTTTACCATAACAACACCTTTTCGAATCATTTCTAAAGTTGTTTTCTTTTTTATGTTATCAAGCATTTCTTGATTTCCAGATTCAATACCAAAGAACATGTTCCAACAGCCCGCCTTTGCCATTGCATTGACAATTTCTTCATTGATAAGATCTAAACGTGATTCACAGCTCCATGCAATAGTAATATTTTCTTTTTCTAATTCATTACAAAAATCTAAGACCCACTGTTTATTCATAGTAAAAATATCATCCCAGAATGCAATTTCTTGAACATTATATTTCTCTTTAAGATGTTTTATCTCTTTGATAACATTTTCCACACTTCTTTGGCGATATTTTCCATTTGCAGATGCACAAAAAGTACATGTGTATGGGCAGCCTCTTGGAGTCATCATTTGAAAAACATTTTCAGAGACTCTGTAATTATTTGGTAATGAGTTGTATTTTTTCATATCTAAAAGATGCCGAGCAGGGAGCGGAAAAGTGTTTAAATCTCGGACCATTGTTCCTTCCACAATCTTTTTTTCTAC
>JAUYPF010000018.1 GCA_030697685.1 bacterium
AAACTTATAGAAGACAAAACAAAAAAAATGGCTTTTTCTGCAGAATATAAAAAAGAAACACAAAAAAGAGTCTGGAAAAAAGTCATTGGAAAAAGTAATCTATCAAAAAGGGAGCTCATGGCTTTGTTTGGCTTTATGAAAAAGATAAAATGATCTTTGAACTTTCTCGTGATAATCTTGCTCTAGCACAGCAAGAAGTACTCTCATTAGCAAAACCAAAAACTTGGAAACTCATAGGCAACCTTCTCATCTGTAAAGCAAACTTTGACTACTCTCGCTTAGCATACACCAATTTAGTCTTAGAAGAAATATTTATTGACACAAAAATCCCTAAAATCAACTGGCAAAAATACTATAAAGAAAACTTTTGTGTTCGTTCAAACATCACAGCAAAAGAAAAAGAGCTTGCTCCAATAATCTGGTATGCATTGAAAAATCCAAAAGTAAATATGAAAGCACAATCAGAATTCTGGTTTTACTACATAGAAGATCAAATCATCTGTGGAAAAAAAATATATCAAAGAGAAGAAAAATTTCAAATGCGACGTCCTGATCTTCGTCCAGGTTTTTTTCCTATCTCTTTAAAACCAAAACTCGCACGAGCCATAGTAAATCTCTCAGGCGTAAAGAAAGGCACTATTTGGGATCCTTTCTGCGGCACTGGAGGCATTCTTCTAGAAGCATCTCTCATGGGCTTGAAAGCAATTGGCAGTGATATTGATCCTATGATGATTCGTGCTGCAAAAAAAAACTTTGAACATTACGAATGCAAAGCAAAGATTTCTATTGCAGATGCACGCAAAGAAAAAGTCAACTGCAAAGCAATTGTCTGTGATCCGCCCTATGGAAGACGTGCCTCAACCAAAAAAGAAGATGTAGAAACACTCTATAAAGAATTTTTAGAACATGTCTATCCATTTGTAGATACAGTAGTGCTCATGGCCCCAAATACAATCAAAATAAAAACAAAATATACCATTGCTTGGGAAACAGAAGAATTTGTCCACGGTTCTTTAACACGAAGAATTATTATTCTAAACAAGAGCAATCAATAAACTAAACAATCCAGCAATCCAAACCAATAATTTATTCAACCAAGGAATCATATTAATCACAATCAAAGCAAGACAAAATATTGAAGCAGCAATCAATGCTTTTTTTGCAAAAGCCTCTTTCTTTGTTATCCCCAATACAAGTGCATAAAACATTCTTCCCCCATCAACAGGACCAAGAGGAAGCAAATTAAATAAACCAACACCAACACTAATCAAAAAAACCCACAAAATTAATAGCTTTATCCAATCAAAAAATCCAGTAAAAACTTCTAAAGAAGAATAACCTTCTTTCAAAACCATTTTCTGCTCTAATCCAGCAACACCAAAGAATGCTGCACTTGCATTATCAGGATGAGAAACAGGAACAACAAGATATTCTCCTTTATCTGTTGTAAAAGTAACTTCATCTCCAGGTTCTATTGCTTGAACTGCAACAACAAATTGTTCAGTATCCAGAGTTTCCTCACCATTCACTGCAAGTATAGTAAAAGGAACAGCAATGCCACTTGCATTCATAGGGTAATCATCCATGACTTGATGCACAATAATTCCATCACCCTGATAAATCACACCAAAAGCTGGTGCAACAACAAAAATAAGAAGCAGTAAAACAAATGCTCCAAGAAGAATATTTGAAAAAGGTCCAGCAGCAAACACAGCCAATTGTTGCATCATAGATTTTTTTTCTAAAACTTTTTCATCAGGTTCTACAAATGCAGCAAGCAATGGCCCAAGAAATGCAAAGCCTGAACTTTTAATAGGAATATTGTGAAGACGTGCAATAAGTCCATGTGCAAACTCATGAATGACTGCTGCTACAAAAATTGCAAGAATCCAATGCCAGAAAGAAAGTGCTGGTGCACCTGCAATAGCAATCCCAGGAAGCACTGGTGCTAAGGCTGGTTCTGTTCCTGCAACCAAAATAAGTTTCAAAGTTTCCTTACTAAGAAAATATAAGAGGAAACCCATTCCTAAAAAACCAACAAAGACACCACAAACAGAAAGAAATTTCCAAAACCGTGGAGCTCTTTTAGACATGCGATCCATCAGTTTGATTCCTAACTGTGTCTTATACATAACAAAAATACCCTGAGTTTCAAATTTATGTTTAAAACGATAATAGACTAACAATAAGAGAACGAAAAAAATAACTAATGATATAAAATCCCAATTCACCATCTTTACTCTATCTCAATCATTGAACTTAATTAACCTTTGCTCTTGCTCTTAATAACCCTAAATGCTTTTCCTTGGCAATTTCTACACTTCACACTGCCAGCAATGATTCGAGAAATATCAGTACGTACCTTTTGTTTGCATTTCTTACAAACAAAAATCCTTCGAAAGAGTCTTCCAATTGTTGCTTCAAATTTTGCCATATTTATCCTTTAGCGATATCCTGTACTATTTTTTCATCAAGTACAACCCAATATTGAACTTGAACACCTTCAACTACTTTATCCTTTAATTCCTCAGGAATTTTAATATCAAATGTTTCAAATGATCCCATATCCATAACATTTGCACTATCTCCATGTACAGAAAGAACTTGTGCAGTTTTCTTTTCTATGACAGGCGATTCAATCCTATCGTGCCCAGGCATAATCTTGATAATTTTTTTTCCATCCCTAATTCCTACTGCTTCAATTCGGCACTTTGCATGCCCATGTTTTCCTGGCCGTGAAATTTCTAAGCTTTTTACAACGCATGCATGTCCATCAAAAATAACATATCTTCCTGGCTTTGCTTCTACCGCATCAATAGGTTTAATTTCTCCCATATATACTGAAGAAAAACTGGGAATATATAAAGCTTTGGGGCAAAATTAAAGCTTTTCCATGCTCTTTTTCAGAGTTTTATTGCTCTTTATATTTTTCTGCTTTTCCAAAGATTTTATTTTTAACTCTAAATCAGAAACTTCTTTCATCAATACAGCAAGTGCACACCATAGCTGTGCTTGAGAAATATTTTTTGCAGAAGTATAAGCTTTTTTCTCTGTATGTACTTTCTTCACTAACTCATTAAAATGTTCTTTCAATACAGGATCTAATTTGTCTCTCCAATCCATGCTCTTTCAGTATCATCAATACTTATATGTATTATCAATTTCCAACAATAATTTTATAAACATGAGATTATTCTTTCAGCAAATGAAAGCACAAAAAGGCGATTTTGTTGAAGTGAAATATATTGGGAAATTAGATGATGGTTCTATTTTTGATTTAAACGATAAAGAACGAGCAAAACAAGAAGGAATGAACGGGCATATTCATGAAAAAACAATCGTCTGCTTAGGAGAAAAAGATCTTGTACCTGGCCTTGATGATTTTCTCATAGACAAAGAACTCGGAGCAAAATTAGAACTAACAATAGAACCAGAAAAAGGCTTTGGAAAAAAAGACCCAAAACTATTGCAAATGATCCCAGCAAACAAATTCAAAGAGCAAAAAATCAATCCTATGCCTGGGCTCAGAGTGGAAATTGATGAATACACAGGCGTAATCAAATCTATTTCTGGTGGAAGAGTTCTTGTAGATTTAAATCACCCACTTGCAGGAAGAACCTTACACTATGAAATCACAATTACAAGAAAAATTGATGATCTCAAAGAAAAAGTTTCTGGCTTTTTAGAACTCAATTACCACTTACATCACGCACAATTAGAAGAAAAAGAAGGGACAATCACTCTTACAGCTCCTTTTCCAAAAGAAATACAGCCAATGCTAGAAACAGAACTAAAACGAAGAATTCCTGAATTAAAAGCTTTAATAATTGAACAAGTTAAAAAATAATTATTCTATCTTAATAACAACATATCCAAGATGTTTATCCATCTTATCAAGAAGAGAAAATCTACTCCTAGTAAGAGTATTTCGTAAATTTTCACGAGCAATATTAGCCAAACGATCAAATTTTTGAGAAGATATTCCCCGCCTAGGAACAGGAACTGGCACACCAATTTCCACAAAGTAACCTTCCCCGTCAGGCAATGGCTGAAAAGCATCTGGAACTCTAATACCATTAAACAATTGAAAGCAAACTCCTCTATGACTGCCTTGAACACAATCTAATTCAGGACATCCTGCACAGAAATGATCAAAATCTTCTTTAGACAAAGTAAGAGTATATGCTCTCTTCCACTGATCATAAACTTTCATATCTACAAACATACAAGAAAGAAAAAAAAACTATTTAATATAATTATAGAATCTATACAACAGATGTTCTTATAAACCTTATTTTCTCCATTCAAACAGTGGACAGCATCTTTAAGCAAGCCGAAGATCGAAGCAATGATCATCTAGAAAAAAGAAGGAAAGTAAATGCAATAGATGAAGAGCTGGAAGCAATCCTCCAAAGACAACGCTCCAAACTAAAAGTTATTGGTTGTGGTGGTGGAGGAAATAATTCTATTAATCGCATGGCTGATATTGGAATTGTTGGTACAGAAACTATTGCTATTAACACAGATGCACAAGATTTACTCTATACAAATGCAGATGTAAAAATTCTCATTGGAAAAGAACTCACCCAAGGACTTGGTGCGGGAAGTATTCCTCAAGTAGGTGAAGAAGCTGCAAAAGAATCAGAATCAGAAATTAGATCAAAAATATCAGGATCTGACATGGTGTTTATCACATGTGGACTTGGTGGGGGTACAGGTACCGGTTCTGCTCCTGTTGTTGCAGAGATTGCAAAAAAATCAGGCGCATTGACTGTTGCAATTGTCACAGTCCCTTTTGAAATGGAAGGTGCACGACGATTTGAAAATGCAATGTACGGACTTGAACGCTTAGAAAAATATGCAGATACATTAATTGTGATCCCAAACGATAAACTTCTCGAACTTGCTCCTGATTTACCTTTACATACTGCATTCAAGGTTGCAGATGAAATTCTAACAAATGCAGTAAAAGGTATTGCAGAGCTAGTAACAAAAACTGGTCTGGTGAATTTAGACTTTGCTGATATCAAAGCAGTAATGAGCCGTGGTGGTGTCTCTATGATAGGCATTGGAGAATCCGATTCAAGTAATAGGGCTATGGAAGCTGTGGACAAAGCAATCAACAATCCTCTTCTTGATGTAGACATTTCTGGAGCAACAGGCGCATTGATTAATGTTTCTGGTGGTTCAGATATGACTTTAGAAGAAGCACGGCAAGTTGTAGAAACCATCTCTAAAAAATTAGACGAAGAAGCACGAATTATTTGGGGTGCACAAATCTCTGAAGATCTTGGTTCTGCAATGAGAGTTCTTTTGATTGTTACTGGTGTCAAAAGTCCACAAATATTTGGAAAGAAAAATAAAGTTGGGAAGCAAAGAAAAGAAATGGAACAAGAACTAGGCATTGAATTCTTTTAGAAGCATAATGTTTTTATAGTCTCATTTTATTATAAAATAAATGGAATTAGGAGAAATTATTTTTGCAACACTTTGTACAGAGAATAGAGTAAATAATCCTTTGGTTGAAAGACTGGAAAGCCTAGGTTATTCGATTTCTTTTGCAGATCCTGAACCTCACCAAGGAATCTTAGATCCAACCTTAATCCTTCCTGCTGGAGAAAGTTATACCAGTAAAGTGGCAATTGCACAATACCTTGTAGATAGAAAGAGCTTTGCAAAAGACGAAAGAAACCTATGTTACAAGAATTAGGAATTGAATTTTTTTAATCTTCAAATAAATCATCACTAATTCTCATAGCACGATCAAGTCGAACACTTAAAGGCTCTAATTGCGACAATCTTTTTTCTAATCCTAAAGAGTAAGAAGTATAGGATCCAACTTTAAGACCTTCTTCTTTTGCACAAAGAATTAGGAAGCGAACATCATTATAATAATCACCCAGTGCATTGCTTAATCCAATAAGAGAAACACTTTCCATATACCTAAATTCTTCTCTATTATATCTCCTAGTCCTATACCAAGCATCAGCATGTATCCGTAAATTATTCAACATGAATAAAAAAATATACTCTCTTTTTAAAAATCTATCTTTCCTAACAAGTTTCAAATTGAAACAAGCATTGTATCACCAAAAAACTTATATAGAACCTCTGTCACACAGCCACATATTTAAAAACCATTTAAAAAGAGTTAATATCCATGAAACCAAGACAATATTTAGGTATAGCTGCACTTATAGCAACAGCAGGAATAGGATATCAAATAAAAAATTTCATAACAGATAGCACAGAACCTTGTGTAGAAATAAAAACAAGCAATGGTAAATTGGAACTAAATATTTCTGATAGCAATAGTACATGTACAACAAGAACTCGAACCCCACTAGAAAAAGGAACCATCGATACATTAGTAACATATACCAGAATAAATACAAATTACTATTCCAACATTGAAAAAGTAGAAGTATTCGTTGATGGAGAACACTTCACAAATATTCCTCTAGAAAAACAAGGACCAAATGTAAATAGTTCTGCTCCATTAAATCTTCTTTATGGGAAACATGAAATAAAAGTACAAGCATATGATACTGCAGAAAATAAAGGAGAAGCAACATTGGCTATTTTTGCATATTCTGATGGAATCACAGATCTAAGAGAAATTGATGAAGATAAAGACCCACCACAACTCAATGGAAATGGTTTTCTTGGAAGAAAAAGAATAATTAGAGATAATCAATCTGGAATTAGAACTCTAGAAATAAAAGACCAAAATGGAGAAAACCTCCTTTCAAAAGTCTATCAACAATACATAAAAGAAATTGATCTTGGAAGTCTTTTAGCAAAAGGAAAGAATGAACAACTTACTATACACCTAAGCGACCATAATGGAAATACTCTAGAGCAGGATATAGACTCATATATTTCTACAGGAAAAGGTCATATGGGTGGCGAGTAAAAAACAAAACCTTTAAATAGGAGCATTATCAT
>JAUYPF010000028.1 GCA_030697685.1 bacterium
TAGCTTATGGTTAAATATATAAAGTTCTGGAAAAGCCTTTCATTATGTTAATAGGAATAGTAGGCAAACCCTCGACAGGAAAATCAACATTTTTCAAAGCAATAACTTTGGCAGAGGTTGAAATAGCTAATTATCCCTTTACTACTATAAAACCAAATCATGCTGTGGGTTACATTCGCATAGCTTGTGCTGATAAGGATTTTTCTACTCAATGTCATCCTCGTATGGGCTATTGTGTTGAACATCAGCGATTTCTTCCTGTGGATCTTCTTGATGTTGCTGGATTAGTGCCAGGAGCAAGTGAAGGATTGGGAATGGGCAACGCATTTTTAGATGACCTAAATCAAGCTGATGCACTCATTCATGTGATTGATCTTTCTGGGTCTACGAATGAAAAAGGAGAGCCAATTCCTTCTGGAAGTTATGATCCTATCAATGATGTTCTTTTCTTAGATGAAGAATTAGATCTATGGTATTTGCGTCTCTTGAATAAAGGCTGGGATAAGTTTGCACGACAAGTGAAACAAGAAAATGCAAATATTTTCAAGGCAATTTCAAAGCAGCTTTCTGGGTTGCGTGTTACAGAGGACATTGTCAAAGATGCAGTAAAGAAGTTACAGCTTTCTGATGTGATTGAACAATGGAGTGGAGATGATCTTCGAAAATTAGCTTCCTATTTACGAAGTGTGACGAAGCCTATGATTATTGCAGCAAATAAAGCAGATATTGGTGTAGCAAAGAAAAATCTTCAGAGATTACAAGAGCGTTTTCCTGAGAGAATGATTATTCCTTGTTCTGCAGAGTCTGAGCTTGCTTTGAAAGGTGCTGCAAAGAAGGAATTGATTAATTATGTCCCTGGTGATGGGAAGTTTACTTATTCTAAGGAAATGAGTTATGTGCAAAAGAATGCTTTAGATTTTATTGACAAAAATATTCTTCAACAGTATGGAAGCACAGGTGTACAAAAGGTTCTTGATACTGTTGTTCTTGATGTGTTGAAGTATATTGCTATTTTTCCTGGTGGAGTGAATAAATTAGAGGATCAGCATGGTTATGTTCTCCCTGATTGTTTTTTGATGAAAGATGGTTCTACTGCTTTAGATTTTGCCTTTCGTTTACATACGGATATTGGAAATGCATTTATTCGTGCTATTGATGTGCGAACAAAGAGAACTGTAGGAAAAGAACATGTGTTAAAGCATAGAGATGTTGTGGAAATTATTGTGCGAAAGTAAATTATGCTGGAATAATTTTAAGCATTCCTTTTTCTCTTGTGATTTGTGCTTTCGTTCCAGGTTTAATTTTAAGTTCTTTGACCATCTCTTCTGGTATAAGGATAGCAATACTATTTCCCCATTTTGCAAAGCTCGTTTGTTTAGCTTTGCGTAATTGTCTATACTTTTGTCCAAGTTCTTTCATTTGATCCATTGTGAGAATTTCTTCTCCACATTTTGTACAATGGTAGGCTTCATAGTCTATCTTCTCTATAGGCATTTTTCCATAGATTTTTTCCATTTCCCCTTTACAAATGTGGCATTTCATTTTAGTTTCCTCGTTCTATTGTTTTAATGATTATATATTCTCTTCTTTCTTTATTTTCTTTTGTAGTTTTTTAATATCTTTTTCGGCAGATAATTCTTCCGGTTTAATTCCACTGTCTATAAGGAGTCCTCTTACTTTTGAGTTATTCTTTGTATGCTCAGAAGTGATTTTGCTTTCACCTGAAAGATTCTCTTGTTTTACATTAAAATTAGTAATTTCTGTTGCGAGATTCTTTGCAGTAATGGTTATTGTTGGAAGAAAATCAGCAAGAGGTCTTTCTTTTGGGATTTTAAGCTTATTTTTCATTTCGAGTGTTGTGAAACCGCCAAATAAGGCTTCATCTCCCTTACTTCTAATTCTCGCAAAACCTGCATCATCCACGCCTCTTTCATAAATCAGTTTTGAAAGTTCTGTTTCTGAGTCAATAAGTTTTTTTCTTGCTTGGAGTCTTTCTGAGAGTGCTATTCTTTCTTCTATGATTTCTTGTTTTCTGGTCTGGACTGCAAAATAGCTTTGTGCGAATGCAATTTGTTCTTTTCTTGGATCTCCATTTTGTGCGATAAGGTAGCAGGCATATCTGGTGAGCATAATATCTTCAACTTTCCTTTCTGCTTCTGAGCCTAACTTGACCTTTTTGTTGGCGCCGACAAAATGGTCTTCAATTCTATGGCCAGAATTTTTGCATGAAACCTTTGCTTTTTCAATAACTTGACAAAAGTTTCTCCATTCATCATAATCTAATAGCCTTTGTAAATCTCTTGCAAACCAAAATTCTATGCCTTCTTTTTCATTTGCATAGTCTTCAAATGTTTTTTTCAGTTTTGTTATGATCTCTTTTTTCATAGTTTTTCTTTATTTTTTGTTTAATAAAAAGCTTTGTACATTTTTTTCGGAAGATTTCCGTGATTTTAAAAGAGATTCCGAAGGATTTCCGAATTCTCCTCTAATGATATCTCTTAAATTCTTCTGCTTTCTTTAAGAGCTCTTTTGCTTGAGGAAAGGTGAGCAGGTTCATTGCTTCTTGATAAGAAAGCCATTTGTAGTCTGTGTGTTCTTTAGAAAGTGTTATATTTTCTTCTTGGGTTTCTGCAAGAAAATAAATTACTTCTTTATGCACTGTTCTTCCTTCTTTTTTGTAGAAATATTCTTCCTTTTCTTTAAAATCTCTCACAAAAAAGACTGTTGTTATTCCTGTTTCTTCGAAAAGTTCTCTTCGTGCAGTATCTTCAGGTTCTTCATTTGCTTCTACTTTGCCTTTTACATAACTCCAGTGTCCAGATGTATAATGGAGAAGAAGGTATTTGTCTTTATTGAAGAGGATAATCCCTACTGAATGTTCTTGTGGCATATTTTTGTAATATCTTTATTGTATATAAAACTTCATGGGGATGTATAAATAGTCTTTTTTTTATTTTTGTCATATGAAAAGTATTATGATAGAATGAAAAAGAGATTTTAGGAAAAATTCTCCTATATAAGCTTTTTCTCGTTAGACAAACGGCATGGGGCGCGCAGAACTTATAAAGAGTCTTTCTTTTGTTTACAATTGCTTTTGAACCCGTGTGACAGGAGAAAAAAATGCAAGAAAACAAAAATGCTTTAGTAGTCTTTCAAGACAAAAAAATACGACGCACATGGCATAACAATGAGTGGTACTTCTCTGTTGTAGATGTAGTTGGTGCTTTGGCAGAAAGTGATAATCCGCGAAATTATTGGAATATGCTTAAAGTAAGGGAACTAGAGCATGGAATTGAGCTGTACACAAATTGTGTACAACTGAAATTACTCTCAACAGATGGAAAACACTATTTTACAGACTGTGCAAACACTAAGGGAATGTTTAGGATAATACAATCTATCCCCTCAAAGAATGCAGAACCTTTCAAACTTTGGTTAGCAGAAGTTGGATATGAAAGAATACAGGAAATAGAAAACCCTGAGCTTGCTCAAAGTCGTATGAAAGAACTCTATAGGGCAAAAGGTTATTCTGATGAATGGATAGAGAAAAGAGTAAGGGGAATTGCAGTACGAGATGAATTGACAGATGAGTGGAAAAAAAGAGGAGTTGATGAAAATAAAAATTTTGCAATTCTCACTGCTGAAATTTCTCAGGCCACTTTTGGAATGACTCCAAGTGAATATCAAAAATTTAAAGGGCTTAAAAAAGAGAATCTTAGAGATCATATGAATGATTTGGAGCTCATTTTTTAGATGCTTGGAGAAAGAGTCACTACAGAAATTACTCGAAAGGATCATGCTGAAGGTTTTGATGCATGTGAAGATGCTGCAAAAAGAGGTAGAAGAGTAGCAGGTAATGCAAGAAAGGAAACGGAAAAAGAGATTGGGAAGCCTATTACTTCCAGTGAAAATTATCTTGACACACCTGAAAAAGAAAAAAGAAAGCACATAGTGGGAAAGAAGAAAGATGTTTAGTATGTTAGAGCTCAAGTGAAAATACTTTTTCTCTATTTTAGTCTCTAAATCTTTTTAAAGCTTCAAAAAAGGATTTTTTCTATGCAAATTCGCTCTGGTCTTACATATAATGATGTGCTTCTTGTTCCAAAGAGAACGCCTTTAAACTCTCGAAGTGAAGCTGATTTACATACACAGTTTACGAAGAATATTTCTCTTAACATTCCTCTTGTTAGCTCAAATATGGCTTCTGTAACAGAACATAAGATGGCAATAGCTATGGCACGAAATGGGGGTCTTGGAGTTATACACCAATTTGGAACGATTGAAGAACAAGTAGAAGAAGTGAAAAAAGTGAAAAAGAGTACGAGTTATGTGATTGAGCATCCTCTTACTGTGCAAGACCATATTACTCTTGGGCAAGCAATTGACATCATGAAAAGTGAAAGTGTGACGAGTCTTCTGGTGTTGCGAGGCGATGAACTTGTAGGTATATTTACTTCTCGAGATTATCTTTTTGAAAGTAATTGGGGAAAAAGAATTTCTGATGTGATGACTCCACGAGAGAAACTTATTACTGCTTCTTATGGGATAAGTCTTGATGAGGCAAAAGAACTTCTGCATAGACATAGGATTGAGAAGTTGCCCTTGTTACAGCATGGTCGATTATTAGGCCTTATTACTACAAAGGATATTATGAAAATTGAAACGTGGCCGCAAGCAAATCGAGATAGTAAAGGAAGATTACGTGTGGGTGCTGCTGTGGGAGTGAAGGATACGCTTGTACGTGCGGAAGCTTTGATTGCTGCTGGTGTTGATGTTTTGATTTTAGATATTGCGCATGCACATTCTGATCTTGTCATTCAAAGAGTGAAGGAGTTGAAACAAAATTTTTCTATTGATGTGATGGTGGGAAATATTGCTACTGCTGATGCTGCAAAAGATCTTATTGAAGCTGGAGCTGATGGGTTGAAGGTGGGAATTGGGCCCAGTGGTGTATGTCTTGAAGGAGATACTCCTATTTTAATGAGTGATTATACTGTTAAAAAAATTAAAGATATTGAAGTTGGAGATCAAGTTATAACACATATGGGGAGGATAAGAAAAGTTATTACAAGCTATAAAAGACTTTATTCTGGGAAATTTATCTCTCTTAAAGTGAGAGGGTGTCCAGGAAGGCTAGTAATGACTCAGGAGCACCTTGTACTTGCAACACTTTTTCAAGCTGATCCTAAGAAAATTGCAAAATATGGTCCCAAATATTATTTTTCTAAAACAAAACATAATCAAGGATTAATATGGGCTAAAGCAAACCAGGTCAAGAAATTTGATGTTATGGTTTTATCTAAAGTTGCCTGTGAAAAAGAGATACGAACTTTATTTGATTTGGCAGAGTTATTTCCTGAATATGCTTTCGATTCTCAAAAAATATGGTCTCAGAAAATTGGATTTAATCCTAATGATGAATCTTATACTAACCTTGCAGAACGTTTTGAAACGACACCAAGAATTATAGGAAATATCGTACATGGTGGAAAATCAATGAATATGATTTTAAACTATGAAGTAAATTCTTATTTAGAAACTACTGATTATCAGAGAGAAATGGTACCTGTTAAGATTAATAGGCTTATAGAATTAAATGAGGATTTAGCTCTTCTTATGGGCTATTATTTAGCAGAAGGTTCTATTGGTGGGTATCAAAATAATTGGCATGTAGGTTTTGATTTCCATATACATGAGACTTTTTATCATGATGATGTAAAGAAATTAGTAGAAAAAATATTTGGTTACTCAGGTACAGGGTTTATTTATGATAAAGAAAATAATAGTGCAAACGTCTCTGTTTATAATAACCTCATTGCAAAATTTATTAAAAAGCTTGTACCAGGAACTGCCCTTACAAAGATAATTCCAGAATGTGTTATATATGCAGATGAAAAAGTCTTGAAGAATATTCTGATTGGAATGATACGAGGTGATGGTACAATCAAAGACTATAGAAGGGTTAAGTATAAATCCTCTTCTATATCCCTTGCATTTCAAGTTTCATACCTTCTTGAGAGGTTGGGGTATTTCTCAACTATTACAAAAGCAAAACCCTCTAAAAAAAGTATAAATCCTAGTTATATAGTAAATATCTCTGGGAAACAGTATGAAAAGTTTTCTTTAGATTTCCATGAATTAAATATTAATGTTAGACCTGTGGCTATATCTAAACAACAAATCTGGGATGATGAACATTATACCTATCTTGCTGTGGAGGATGTACAAGAATTGGATACAGAAATGGATGTTTATAATATTGAAGTTGAGGATGATAATTCCTATATTGCTAATAGGGTGGTAACTCACAATTGCACCACAAGAATTATTTCTGGGTCTGGTGTTCCTCAATTAACAGCAGTGATGGATGTGTGTTCTGCTGCAAAATTGTATGGTGTGCCTGTATGTGCTGATGGTGGAATGAAATATCCTGGTGATGTGTCAAAGGCTCTTGCTGCTGGCGCTTCAAGTATTTTTTCTGGAAGTTTCTTTTCTGGAACGGATGAAGCACCGGGAATGATTATTATGAAAGATGGGAAGAGATACAAAAGGTATATGGGAAGTGCTTCTTATGATAGTAATCATGAACGAAAGGAAAGTCAAGAAGGGAAAAAAGTGAAAGAGAAATTAGATGTCTTTGTGGAAGGTGTTGCAACACTTGTTGATTATAAAGGACCAGTTGAAGAAGTGATTAAAGCAATTATTAAGGGTGTGCAGAGTGGCTTTAGCTATTGTGGTGCACGAACGATTGCGGAGATGCAAGAGAAAGCAGAATTTATTCAAATCACTGCAAGTGCTTGGGAAGAAAGTCTTTCGCGTGGGACGAAGTTGAGTGATTAGATAGAGTTTCTAGTTAAATTTATCTAAAAATCTTTAGATGTTTGTCTATATAAAAATATTTTTTATTGTTTGGATGGCTTTTCCTAATTGAGCATCAAAGAATGTAGAGCCTTCTCTTGTAAGAGCTATCATTATAAACATGAATAAAATGAATGCTATTACTAATTGATAGTTTTCTTTTAGCCATGTTCCTGTTTTTTTCATTGTATTTCCTCTTTTAGGATTTTTTCTTTTGCCCAATCTAAAATTATTAGCCACACAAAGAGATACGCTAGTTCTGTTGCTATTATTAAGGCTATTGACTTTATAAGTATGCCTGAGATATAGTACGCCAATGCCGCAGCACCTACTATAAATGTTGTATAGGTTCTTGTGAGATCAGAAAGGAATTCTATATTTGTTTTTGTCATACTCTTCTTTAAGGAAATATTTTTAATAAAGCTTTAGCATAAAAATCCGGAAGATTTCCGAAAAAAGCGGAAGATTTTTGGAAACAAAGTTATTTAAGTGATTCTTTTTTATCTATTCCTGTGAAAAGAGTTGTGATTATTGGTGGTGGCTTTGCAGGTGCATATATTGCTAGGCATTTAGAAAAAGATTTTGATGTGACTCTCATAGATACAAAAGATTATTTTGAATTTACCCCTGGGATTCTTCGAACTATTGTTCATACAAAACATATGAGGAAAATTCAAGTCTTGCATCGTCATTATTTACATCAAGCAAAGTTTGTGCATGGAGAAGTAAAAGAATTTAATAAAAATAAAGTTTTTGTTGGAAAAAAGAAGATACCTTATGATTATCTTTTTGTGTGCTCCGGTTCAAGATATAATATTCCTATCAAAGAAAAAAATATTGTACTTCCTAATCGGGCAGACACTTTGAAAAAGGCCCATAGTGAAATTCTTGATGCGAGAAATGTGCTAATTGTCGGCGGAGGATTTGTTGGTGTAGAGCTTGCAGCAGAGATTGTTGATTTTTTCCCTGATAAAGAGCTTATCCTTGTGCAGGCTAGGAATGTCTTACTGGAAAAATGTTCTCAGAAAGCACAAAAGTATGCTGAAAACTATTTGAAGAAAAGAAATGTGGAGATTATTTATAATGAACGCATGGATAAACAGGATGGAAACCTTTTCTTTACACACACTGGAAGAAAGATTCATGCGGAGCTTTGTTTTTTGTGTACTGGAATTGTTCCGAATACTGAGTTTTTTCATAAACATTTTTCTTCTGTATTAAATGAAAAAAAACAAGTGATGGTAGAACATACTCTACAAATGAAGGGATATAAGAATATTTTCGTTGTTGGAGATTTGAATGATCTTGCTGAAGAGAAAACAGCACAGAGTGCTGAAAAACAAGCATATGTTGCAATACAAAATATTTTTGCGCTAGAAAATAAAGAGAAGTTAATTTCTTATCATACTTTTCCGAAAGTTATGGTTATTAGTTTGGGAAGATTTTATGGAATTATTACATACAAGAATTTTACTTTCACTGGTATTCTTCCTGCATTATTAAAATGGTTTATTGAATGGAAGACGATGATATACTACCGTTAGTAGAGAAATCTTTCCTTAAGTTCTTTTGTTGGCATTCGGCAGGTAGTTCTTTTTCCAAACCATTTATAGCGATTTCTTGCTATATAATCATAGATTGCATCTCGTATGAATCTTGGTGTTCCGATAAATGCGTATAATAAGAAATATGGAAATGGGAGATATTTAAGAATGTGAAAAAAGGCAGTAGATTTTGTTGTATATCTTTCGTCTTCAATAAAAATAATACTTTCTTTGATTTCTTTTGGTGAAATTTTATATTTTTTAAAAATCTCTTTTGCATTTTCTGATTGTGAAGCAAGAAATTTTATTCTTTTTTTGTGATCCAAGTCTATAATGAAATTGATGAAACCATTGCAGAAATTGCAGACACCATCAAAAATAAGAATAGCATATTCCATTTTTTAACTATGATATTTAGAAGTATATAAATATTTGTAATAAAAAATAAAAAATTTACTCTACGATAACCTTACCAAATAAACTTGGATTCAAATGATCGTGATAGCTCCATTCACCAGCTTCATCAAAAGTAAATATGAATATTTCACCCTGTGCTAAACCTTTACATGCATCAAATGTTGAACCACTACATCCACCAGTTGTTGGATATTCTGTATGACTTGGATGTACTGCAGATGCAGGCCAGTGATTATTTGCATCTTTATTGACAAAATTAACTGTTGTTCCTTTTGCAATTGTTAGAGTACTAGGACTAAAACCGGAGGAAGTAATTTCTATTGTTGCTTCTTCAGAGATTGTTTCTGCATCTGCTGGTTCTAGAACTACTGCTTGGTCTGTTATAATTTCTGTTTCTGTTATTACTTGTGTACACGCAGAGAGCAGAAATAATGCGACTCCTAAGAGAATGCTTAGTTGTAAACTTTTTTTCATCTTTCTTTAGAGCTAAAGATTATTTAAATAGTTTGCTTAACAACAGCCTTTACAATCTTTATCTGTATGTTTATGTGTAAAAGGCATTTTTTTTCCACAGCAGAGAATGGGTTCAGTAGAACGAGACCAGCAGTGCACACATTCGTATTCTTTAATATGTACATATCTCGTACGAATTTTTTCATAATTCTCTGGTGCTTTAATGATTCTTGCCATTGTAGAAAAATAATACTTTTTTAAAGTAAGAAAGATTTATATATCTTCCTCTATTTTAATTGAACTATGGTATTACCAGTAAACACAGATTTGGGTTTATTTATTCTTCGCTTGGGATTAGGATTTATTTTCCTATACCATGGTGGAATGAAATTAAAAGCCCCTGGAATGATGGCAAAAGGTTTAGGATGGCAGTCTTGGCAAGTTGTTCTTTTAGGGCTTGTTGAAGTGCTTGGAGCTCTCTCTGTTATTTTTGGTGTCTATACACTATATGGGGCTGCTGCATTGGGGCTTGTGCTGATTGGGGCACTTTATTATAAAATTATAAAGTGGAAAACTCCTTTCTTTGCAATGGATAAAATGGGATGGGAGTTTGATCTCATTTTGTTAGCTGCGAGCCTTGCTGTATTCCTTGGAAACGTTGGAGCATACGCTCTGCTTCCTTAGGTAAGCTTTTAAACTTCTTTTTTTTCTTTTTCTTTATGATTGTATTAGCTGTTGAGTCGAGTGCCCATACTTTTGGAATAGGTATTTTTGATGGAAAGAAGATTCTTGCGAATGCTCGAGATATTTTCTCCACTGAGCAAGGTGGAATGATCCCTAATGAAGTTGCAAAACATCATATGGCTGTGAAAGAGAAAGTTCTTGTTGAGGCTTTGAAAGAAGCGAAACTCACTATGAAAGATATTGATTTAATTTCTTATACACAAGGGCCTGGATTAGCACCTGCTCTCTTAGTGGGAAGGGATTTTGCCCTTGCTTTAGCGAAAGAATATAAGAAAAAACTTCTTGGTGTGAATCATATTGCTGCACATTTAGAAATAGGTTTGTTTTGTACTGGAGCAAAAGACCCAATATTTCTTTTTTGTTCTGGAGCGAATACACAAGTGATTGTGCATGAAGATAAATATCGTGTGTTTGGAGAAGCACTTTCTATTGCAGTGGGAAATGCATTTGATAAGTTTGCACGAGAAATAGGCTTGGGATTTCCTGGTGGACCAAAGATTGAAGAGCTTGCGAAAAAAGGAAAATATGTTGCACTTCCTTATTCTGTGAAAGGGATGGATGTTGATTTTTCTGGTATTGTGACAAGAGCAACGCAATTGTATAAGAAAGGTATAGCGAAGGAAGATCTTTGTTTTTCTTTGCAAGAGACTTGTTTTGCTATGTTGATTGAAGTTACAGAGCGAGCATTGGCACATTGCGAGAAAAAAGAAGTTCTTTTGATTGGTGGTGTTGCTGCGAATAAAAGATTTTCTGAGATGTTAGAGGTGATGTGCAAGCAACGAGGAGCAAAAGCTTTCACTGTGCCATTAGAGTATGCAGGAGATCAAGGTGCGATGATTGCCTATCAGGGATGGTTAGAGAAAAAAAGAGAACAAAAAGAATTTGATATTAATCCTAAGTGGCGAGTGGATGAAGTAGAAACGTTTTGGAAGTAGTAATTATTCTTTTTCTTTTTGTTGTTCATAATATCCTAGAATTTCTTCAGCCTTTTCAGGGTTTAGAGAATAATGTATTTCTTGTGTTTTGATGAGAGCAATAAGCCAGCCATCTAATACAAGTTCTTTTACTGCTTGTTTTGTGTTTTTACTTCCTCGTATGGATCTAGGAAGACCGCCAAAAATATTCTCTGTATGGCTGCACCCCATTTATTCCATCGAACGAGTTTACTTATTATTAGTTCTTTTATAATCTCTTTTGTATATCCCATACACTCTTTCTCTTTTTTGTCTTCATAAAGACTTCTTGGAATTTTTCGGAAAGTTTCCGGATTTAATAGTTCTAAAAAGATACATTATTGTCTCAAAATAGAAATATTTATATACACTAAGGTATTTGTATATTTTTATGAAAGAACAATCTTTATTTATTGCATTTATAGGGGACTCTCCTACTGTCCGGGTTTTTGATTATCTTCTTACTGTGAGAGGGCTTGATTTTTGTATTTCGGATCTTGCGGATAACGCACATATAGGAAGGGCTACACTTTATCGTATTTGGAAAAATCTTATAGATAAGGATATACTTATTGCTACGAGAACTATTGGAAAAGCAAAATTGTATAAACTTAATACTTCTGATCCAAAAGTTAAGAAACTTATTGAAATAGATGATATGCTTATTCTTGAAGCTTTGAGAAGTAAAGTTCGTGCAAAGAAGAGCTTGAGAGTTGTTTCTTAATTATTCTAGAACTTAATCAGGATGAGGTGTTTTTTCTGGTTGGCGCAGTTCTCTTGTTCTGACACCATGCCTCCAACAAGATCTATTCATGTTTTTTAGATCTCTGTTATAATTAAATTAAAAAAATAAAAAATTAATAATAAGTTTGTCCTTCTTTTGGCTCTAATTCATCTTCGTCATCATCTTTTAATTTTCGGAAAGCAACAATCAATCCAATAATGATGATTAAAACGATTAAGATGATAAATCCAACCTTAAGTATTGAATTAGTGTCACCAAACAAACCCTCATTTTCTTCAACAGACATTTCCATATCTACTTCTTCTTGAAGTTCGTCATCTGCATTTAAGATTTGTAAGCTAAACTCATAATCTCCAGAAGCATCATCATTTGGTGTTAAGGTTACTGTTACTTCTTGAGATTCACCAGCAGCAACTGTCACAGATTCAGGAGAGACATCACTATCTGCCCATTGTTCTTCTCCATTCACATGTACAGAATAGATTTCAGAACCAGAACCTGAGTTAGTAAAAGTCAAAGTAAGACTTGTTTCTTCTTCAGCTTTTCCTTCAAGATCTGAAGAACTAATAGAAATTTTTGTTTCTGCTTCTCCAGATTCTTCTGCTTCTTCATCTGAGTCAGTGCATTCAATCCAGACTTTGTATGTTTCTTCTAAAGTATCATGGCCTCTGTTATAGCTTACTTTTACAGTAAGGTCATAGTAATCACATTCTAAATCAGCATCTACATTCAAAGTTACTGTTGCAGAGTCAGATGATTCTTCGTCTTCATTATTTTCTTCAAATGCTGCTAGTTCGTTAATATAATCAACAGATGAATCTCCAGCAAGAGAAACTTCTACTTTAATGTCTTCTTCTTTATCTTCTCCGAGATTTTCTACACGAACTTCTACTGAACTTGTTTCACCAGCATCAATAGAATTGTCATAGATAACATCAACAATTTTTACATTGTGACTTGATCTTTCTGCGAAGAGCCCAAAGTCTTCTCTTTCACTATCTTCACTATCATAAACTTCTATATAGAGAGTGTATTCATTATCTTCTACATCTAAGTCAGCTGGAATTTCTAAGGTGAGAGTTTTTTTGTAGCTTACTCCAGGTTCAATATCAAATTCCCCAGAACTTGCTTCAATATCATCATATTCATAACCGCCAATCCATGCTTTCACACGAACTTCCACGGTACAATCATCTACATTGCCGCCAGGACAAAAAGTAGAATTTCCTGTTCCATCAATATAGACTTCCACTTCTGTAGATTCATCAAGCTCTACTTGTGTTGTGGTTGATCCACCACTAGTCATTTCTACATCATTTACTTTTACTTTTGTAATGCTATAGAAATTACTATCTGCACTTACTAATACAGATAAACTTAATAGCCCAATGAGTAAGATTAATGCAGCACTAATTGCTTTTAGGTTTTTGCTCATTTTTAGGTTCCCCCATAGTTTTTGATTCTCAAGGTTCTAAATCAGAGTTTTATAAATCTTATGGTAATGATAAAGAAAAATACTTACCTTTGTGTACGTATAGATTCTTGTTTATTTTTATTCCTTCTTGGAGATGAATTTTCTTTGAGTTCTTCTCGCAGGATTTCTTGCATTTCTTTTTCAGAGATTGCACAACCTTTGAAACGCATGCTCCAAAGTAATGCATCAAGAAGATCTCTTCTTGTTTGTTGATTCTTTTGTGGAAGATAATTATCAAGAATTCCTAATTCGTAAGCTGCAATACTAAGTTCTACTGAACGGATAATGGGAATGTCTCCAATCATTTGTTTAAAACGTTTTAGATTTTTTTGGTCGATCTTTACATCTTCGTTAAACTTTTTCTTAAAGAGATTGTTTAGGCTTGTTGGAGATTCTATGAGCAGCCTTGTTGTTCTTTCATCAATAACTAAAGCTTGTGCATTGATTTTTTTTGCAAGGACAAGTGCAGTAAGTTCGCCTTCATCGATAATTTTGAGAAAATTATTTTTGCCTAGAAAGATTTTATTTGCAATTGCATCAAGCTCTTGTATTTCTTTGCTGAGGTCTTGTTCAATATATACTTTTAGTGTACCTTTATTGAGTTCGTTGCTTATTTGGATAGATTCAAGTTTAAAGCGTTTAATTTGAAACGGTCTATCAATAATTTCTTTCTTTACACTTTGAGTTATAAAAAATTCTCCTTGATATTTTTCCTTTAATGGCTGAAGAATCCAGAGAAGATTGTTTAAGGCAAGACTAATAATTGTACTTGAATCAAAGATAATTGCTCTCATATTGAAAAGAGTCTCCTAGTAAAATTTATTCTTTCTCGTGTAGAAGTGCTTGTATCTTTTACAAATGGAATTATCTTTGTTTCTCCTACATAACTCATGAGTTCCCAGGAAGAGATCCCTAGAAGTTGTGCTGCTTTCCCAGCAGAAAAGCCATGTTCATAAATTCTTTCCCCTCTTTTTATTTTTGCATGTTCTAGCACCTGTGTAATATACATACCAAACTTTTTTTCAAAGCGTGAGATATGTTGAAAAATTCTTTTCATGGTCTCTTTGTATTCTTTTTCTTTGTCTTTTTCTAGAGCATTCTTTGCAATAAATAATTCTACAGCGATCTTTTCTTTGAATACTTTTAGTGCAGGATTATTTTCTAATCTTGGACGGTTCAATATTTTTGAGAGGGAAAAAATAATGACTGAAATAGAAATAGAATCAGGATCTTGAAACATGCTTGCGTTATGTAAGGTTTGGTTACTAAGAACTTTGATTTTTGCAATATCTTCCTTGATGAGAAGTGGTTGAACATTTTTTAAGACTCTTAGAATATCTTTTTTTACTTCTTTATTCATAATTTTTCTTATGGATTTGTTTTTAATAAATCTTCCTGTTCAAAGAATTTTTGAATCATAGGAAGTGGATTCTTTTCTATTTTCATATTCATATCTGGAGAAAAACATTTCTTGTAGTTTTGCCATGCATATCTTTCATCCATGAAGATGACTACTCCTCGATCTGTTTCACTCCTAATGCATCTTCCTGCACTTTGTAGGCTTTTGATAATTGCAGGAATGGTGTAGCCATAGTCCCATCCACGACTAAATCTTTTATCATAATAATTAATGAGTTCTTGTGTTTCTAAGTCTGGTCTTGCTAATGGAAGGCCTACAACAATAACTCCCTTGAGAAGATCTCCTGGTAAATCTATGCCTTCTGCGAAAGAACCTCCTGCTACAGCAAGAAGTATTGCTCCTCGATCTTTGTATTCTTTGAACCTTTCTAATAGATCGCCTCTTTGTTCTTTGCTAAGTTCTGCATCTTCAATGAAAAGCGTTTTTGTTGATTTGTCTCTTAAAAAATCATAGACCTGTTCTAAAACATAATAACTTGGAAAAAAGATAATTGAATTTCCAGGAATAGCATTAGTAATTTCTGCAGATTTTTTTGCAATAGTTTCCCACATTATTGCTGTTCGTGTGGTGTATTTTGTTGATGTTTCTGGAATAATAATATTTAATCTGTTTTCTTGCGGGAAAGGGTTTTGGTATTCAATGGTTATTGCTTTTTTTTGGTCTAAGCCAAGAAGATCTGCATACATTTCTGTAGGGGTGAGTGTTCCAGACATCATAACAAATGCATGTGCTTCTTGGATTATACTTCGAAGAGCAATTGCTGGATCAAGACAGCGATACGAAAGTGTGACAAAACTTTTTCCAGTCTTTCCAAATGCTCTGCTTAGGATTCTTGTAAAGCCTTCTTCTGGGCCAGTCCAATGTTCCATAAATTGTGCGAGAGATTGGGTAAAACTTCTCTTTTTTTCCTTAAGCACTTGGTCTGAAACAAAGACGCAGTTGCCCATGATCTCCTCGTAATTTCCTATCTTGTCTACTTCTTTTATGAACTCTTCTTTTTTTATCAACACCTCTTGTTTGTCCAAAGGAATTTTTTTGAGAAGTCTTTCCAACGCTTCTTTTAATTGAGAAATATCTCGTGCAATTTCATTATAGCCTAAATTTTTTGTTTCTTTTGCTGCAGCTTCAATAATAAAATTAGAAAGGCTTGCTGTAAGTAGATCTCGTGCACGAGAAGGGATATTATGGCCTTCATCAAAAATTACAATACAATCATTAAGAGTTTTATTTATTCTTTTGAGAAGAGAGTCTCTGATATGAGGATTTAGCATATAATTATAATCCGCAATAATAACTTGTGCTTCTTTTCCTAAAAATCCTGCCATTTCATAACTACAGAGATCTGCGTTAAAATTCATACTATTGAATTCTTCTACGTGCATAGGAGATTCCTCTTTGAGTTTTTTTATCACATTTTGTGTTTCTGGAGAAATTTTCCCTTTTAATCTTACATTATCAAAATAGCTGCATTGTCCTTTTTCTCTAAGATCTTTACAATATTCAATAAATTCGTTTGATCGAAGCATATGTACTCCTGATTGATTGCACATGCTTTTTTTTCCAATGATATCTACTGCAACAAGCTCAAGATTAAATTTCTTTTTTATTTGTTTTAATGTTTCAATGGCAATCAAGTGTTGTGTATTTCGTGAGGTAAGAAAAAAGATTGTTTTATTTTTATTTTCTTTTATGATGTAAGTAAGTGCTGGAGAAAGTGCTGCAGAAGTTTTTCCAATGCCAGTTGGTGCATGCACGAGAAGTTGTCCTTTATTTTGTAGAGTTGTATAAATTTGATTCATAAAAGCTCCTTGAATTTTTCTATATTCTTCATACGGGAAAAGAAATTCCATATTCTCTTTTGATTTGAACTTTCATTTAAGCTTATTGGTGCGCATTTTAGGAAAGTTATTTAAATCCCTTTGCTTTAGAAAATTTATTAAAATCAATTTTAAAAAAGGTGGTGATTGTTTTGGTAAAAAATAAAATAATAAAAAAGTTAGGTGTTCTTATAATGATGATAGTTCTTTTGTCATCAGTATTTTCTGTTGCTTTTGTGCAAGCAGGGGCAATGAATCAAGGGTGGAATTTCTTGATTACTGGATATGCCATTGATGATGTTGAAGAGTCTGGTGGAGTAGAAATAGATACTAGTCTTTATTCTGGTTCTGCAGGGCTTACTCCTGATTCTCCCTTCTATTTTGTTGATACTTTATTTGATAGATTTTCTTCTTCTGAAGATCTTGCTCAAGAAAAGCTTGGTGAGATGGGTGTAATGATTTCTGAAGGAAGTTATTCTGATGCTGGTGTTGCCGCAAAATATTATTCTAATGCTGCTTTGAAATTACAAAGTGATGTCGGGACTTTTGAAAATAATGATGAGTTCTTTGTAGATCAAAGATATGTCTATGGGCAAGATGCCTATATTGGTTATTTAAAATTACAATTGGTGGAAGGGGTTGATTCTGGATATTTGAGTCAAGAACTTGCTGCAGAAACAGGCATTGATGGTGTTCATGAAAATGTTATTGCATTAAAAACTGGGCTTATTGAAACAAGAGATTCTTATATTGTCACATATGCTGAACAACAAGGAGTGAGTATTATAGATGCTGATCTTGCTTTACAAGAGAGTGAAGCTGATGCTGGCCTTGATGTTTATCATGAAGCCGAGCTTGCTCAGAGCTTACCTAATGCTGGGGAAGCATTTATTGAAGTAGAACAAGAACTTCAAAGTCTTCTTGCATCTTCTGATGTGAGTGTAGAACAAGAAATAGCTATAGAAGAGCTTCTTCAAGAAGTGGAATTACATTTAGAAGAGGCAGCTGGCGCTTATGAAAGTGGATTCCTTGGTGATGCTCTGGGAGAACTTGCAGATGCAGAAAACCTTCTTTTTTTAGCTGATAGAATTCTTGATGAAGGTATAGATTCTGTGCCTGTCGAGGAGATAGAACTTGTTGTTGAAGAAGAAGAAACAGAAAGAGAAGAAGAAACAAATAGAGAACATGGTGAATATGATCTTTATTTAGAAGATCTTCTTGAAAGATATCCAGAACGAGCGGAGAATATTCAAAGAGAAGCTGGACGAATGCAAAGAGTGAATGATCTTAATGAATTATATCAAGGACAGTATGGAGATCTTTATGCTGATCTAGTTACTGAAGGAAGAACTGATGCTGAGGCTGCTCAACTTATGGGTCAAAGATGGGATAATTTATATCTAGAAATTTATGGAGAACCAAATACACCTCCTGGTTTTTATGAAGATGATTTTCAGGATGAAGAGGATGATTTAGAAGTTATTCCTGTTAGAAGAATAGATTATGAATCACAAGCGGAACGTGCAAATGAGTTAACTTCTCAAATATCTGAAGAATTAAAAACAGAATATCAACAATTGATTGATGAGGGCTTGGATGAACATGATGCAAATATGGAAATAGGAAAATTCTGGGATCAAAGATATTTAGAACTCTATGGTGAGCCTTACTATCCTTCTGGAATGGGGGATATAGAAGGAGGAGTTGTTAGTATTGATGATGGAAGTGTTCTTCTTGATGAAGAAGAATTAGATTCTAAGGAGATGGGAGGTTTTTTCCTAGATGAGAAATATTATGATTTTGCTACAGGAAATACTTATAAATTTATTGAGAATGGATATACCTATACAGATTTCCTTGGAGAAGAACATGAATTCCTTTATGATGAAGGTTTTGTTCCAAGTGAAGAAATTGAAGGATTCCAAGATGGTACAGAAGAATATGAGTATACTATTATTGAGAATGGACAAGAGTTAACTTATAGCTATACTGTAACAGGATATAGTATAACAGATGAAGAAGGTGAGGTAGTTGATTCAGGAGTGTATGATGAGGGAACGTATGAGACTGTTGGAGGAGATGCAGAAGTTGTTATTGATACTTTTGGATTTGAAATTGATCCTGTAGAAGGTGATACGATTCTTTTTGAATATAGCCCAGAGTTCGAAAATTATGTTTCTGTTGAAGGGCAAGTGTATATTCCATCACAAGGAGCAGCATATCACACTAGAGCAGTAGATTATAAAAATGGTGTTTATGAGTATAAATCTGGAGATGGTGCATGGGCTTATGATCCTGCAGCTGGAGTTTGGACTTCAACTAATGGGGAAGTATACACACCATATGTTATGAATGTTGCTCCAGCAGGATATGAAAGTTATGGAAGATATGAATCTGAAAGTGGAAAGACTTGGAACTATGATAATAGAGAATGGAGATCTGATAAAGGAGATAAATGGGCATATTACTCAGATGAGGGAAGCTGGAGAAATTCAGATACTGGAATTGCGTATAACCCTGGCTTAAGTTATCAGACATATAAATATAATGGAGCTGATTCTTCTGCAAGAGGGAATTATGAAAGTTATACTTCCTATGGTGGTGTAACTTGGTCTTTTGATAAGGAGACAAATGCTTGGAGTTCTAGTGAAGGAGGAAGCTATTATGTTCCAGACTATAGTAGTTATAATATGGGATATAAGAGTGCTGAAGAAACAGGAGGAAATACTGCAGGGTATTCTTATAGCTATTATGGATATCAAACAAATTATGCTGCTGGATCTTCTTCTGGAATGGGATCTGGTGCAACGTGGAATTATGATAGTGCAACTGGTGGTTGGCAGTCTTCTACAGGAGAAACATATTACACTCCAGTTTCTACGAACTATTATTCTCCAAGTTATACATCTGGAAGTACTACAGCTGGAACTGGAACAGCTGATTCAAAGGGAAACATTTGGAATTATGATAGTAGTATAGGGCAATGGGTCTCTCCAACTGGAGAAGCATATACGCCTACTTACTCTACCTATTCTTCTGGAAGTTATTCTGGTGGTGGAGGATATGATTCAAGTGGGAATTATGTTGGAGGAGAGTATGGAGGATATACCACTGGTGGAAGCTATGTAGGTGGAGAATCTTACACCTATGATTCTTCAACAGGAACTTATACAACAACTGCTGCCGGAGGCGGTACTGGTTCTACTGCATATGGAAGTCCAGCACAATCAGGAGGTTATCCTAGTGGAAGTTATAGTACTTCAGGAGATTCTGGAACGAGTTATTCTAGTGGAAGTTATAGTACTTCAAGCAGTGGAGGAGATTCTGGTGGAAGTAGTTCTAGCAGCGGTGGAGACTCAAGTAGCTCCTATAGTGCTCCAACAGGATATGTTTCTTTGAATCTCTATAGAAGATTCTAATTTTTTTATTTTTTTTAGTTATCTTTTTATAGTTCACTATTATTTTCTTTTCTATGAAACGAAGTGTTATTCTTATGGGTGGAAAGACTTTTGTGCTTTCTTTACCTGCTGCGTGGATTAAAAAATATCAAATTCAGAAAGGGGAAGAGTTAGATCTTGAAGAAAAAGATAATGCAATTATTGTCCGTACAGACAATAAACCTTTTGGAAAAGAATTAGATATAGATTTTAGCGTTTTAGATTTGATGCTTAATAGAGGCCTTGGTGCAATCTATAAAGCAGGGTATACAAAAGCAAAAATACATTTTCAAACAAAGGAACAATTACAAAAAATTGAAGAAACTTTACAACGTACTCTTATAGGTTTTGAAATTACTAAACAGGAGAAAAATTATGTTCTTATTGAAAGCCTTGCAGAAATTAAAGCTGAAGAATTTGCTGCTTCTCTTAAAAGACTTTTTTATTCTCTGGAAATGATGAATGAAGAATTAACTCAAGCACTAGTCTCAGGAGATCTTCTGGCATTGCAAAAAGTTGTTGCAAAGGATGGACAAATTAATAGGCTTGCAGATTTTTGTCGAAGGGTTATTAATAGTGGTCAAATACAGTTTCTTCATAGGCCTGCTGTTCTTTATTATCTTGTAGAGCAATTAGAAAGGATTGGAGATATCTATAAGAATATTGCACAGTTAGCAATTGATAAGAAGATTATATCTGGTGCTTCTTCTCAAAAATTATTTGCAGAAATTAATACTATTTTTATTCAATATAGAACTCTTTTTTTTAAATTTGATCTTGTTGGTTTTGAAGACTTTGGGAAGAAGTTCTATGATTTGCGAAAAAAAATAGATACTTTACAAAGCCAAAAACAAAATAAGGAATTAGATCTTTTTTATCATCAGAAATATCTGCTTGAAACCATTATTGATATGAATGGTGCACTTTTAACTTTGAATATATAAATATTTATTTAATCTCTCTCTTAATCCATCTTCTTGGAGTTCTGCTAAATTTTCTTTTAGTTTTTGGGAATAGTAGCGAGAAGTATCTGGGTTTTTTTGTGAGAAACTTCCAATTTGACAGAGATTTGTATGGATTCTATAAAATTCTCTTCCTTCCATATTTATAGGACTTTTTTCTTTATATGCATTGAGTATATTTTCTTTGTTTAAGCCTTCCCATTGAGGTGCTTCGAGAAAAGTTTCTATGTCAAGCCATGGATTTGCGAGGCACATAGTTTCAAGATCAAAAAATGTTCCTCCATCTAGTATATTAGAAGGATAAAAATCTCCATGAGAACTGACTTTTCTTTCTCCTTTTGTTCTTCTATCATAGAATTCTTGGTATGTTTGCAGGAGAAGTTCTGCTTTTCTATTATAGCCAAATCTTGATAGCACTCTTCTTTCAAACTCTTTTATAGGAGAATATTCTTCTAAATTTATGTCTAGGCTATGGAGTATTGCTATATTTCCTAAAGCTTTTTTTCCTTGCTCTTCTTTTTCTTCTTTAGAAACTTCATTTTTACAAAACTCTTCTAAATTTTTTCCTTGTCTTCTTTTTACTATGAGAACGTCTCTTTCTTCTTCTTCTTTATAGTATGCAAGTCCAATCGCACAGATAATTTCTTTCCCTTTGAGAGCTTCTTGAACTAATTGTAAATTCTCCCATTCTTTTCTTAAACTTGAACCTTTTTTTATAATGATTACTTCTCTAAAATAATTTGTATTAAATTCATATACTTCATTTCTTGATTTCCCTAAAGGTTTTTTTTCTAATGATTTTTCTATTGCTTTCCATGCTCCTGTAGCTTCAGGTCTTTTACAGGTTGTGAGGAACATTGCATGAATTACTTTTAATTCGAGACTATCTTGTTTTTTCTCCAAAATATTTTTCCAATCTTTTTCGAAGAGTCTTTCTATGTTTCCTTCCCTAAGATCATAGAATGCTTCTCTTAGGAGATTACTTGTATTATTTTGGATTATAGATCTTATTCTTATTGCCCCAGTGAGTAAAACACTATTTATATACTCATCAAATGTTTTTTCTTTGTTTAGGTTGCTATCTAAATATTGAGTGTACAAATCCATAGCTTCTCCAAATTCCCCTTTTCTCAAATGGTATCCAGCTTTTATTGGAAGTTGTGTTTTTGGTGGTAAGTTCCTTATATATTGTAACAATTCTAAACCATATTCCTTTTGTTTTTGATTATCACTTTTAAAATCAGCATATATTCCTCTTAGTGCAATATTTGTTCCTTTTAGAAAATTTTTTAGCCTTGGCTGTGGTATTTTTCCTAAAAAGCTTAACCAATATGCGGATCCTAAAAAAAGAAGGAAGCTTAGTTCTTGAGGTGGATCCCAATGATGATAATGAATAAATCCTCTTTCACTAATATCTACCTCCCCATTTCTTATTGCTGGAAGATGAAGTAGTGCTAAAACTAATGCAGAAGTTTTCCATTTATTTTCAAATGGCCAATCTGTAATTTTTTGCAAAATAGACATTCTTTGGAGAATTCTTCTTTATTTTTTAAGAATTTAGGTAGAAAAATTACTTCTTCTTTTTCATCTCAGCATGAAAAGTACTTGGAATATCAATGATATATTTTCCTTCTTCTAGTTTAATCACTAATGGATCTCCTTTAAACAAATCAATGAGATCAATTTCATATTTACCTGGGCTTGTTACTCGGATGCTTTCAAAGTCAAGGATGATTGCTTGTTCATGGTCTACATTTCCTACGAGTTGGAGGATATCTTCTTCGAGCTCTTGTTTTTCTTCTATAGTTAGATTCTGGGTCAGCTCTTTTGCTTTTTCAATTGCTTCTTCTTTTACAAAAAAGAAAAACTTGCCTCCACATTCACAACCCATGAGCAGTTCTTTACATCCTGATGGATACAACTTTGCACAGCGAACACATTGATGTGGCATTTATTTTCTCCCTTGTAGAAGCCTTCGTGATGCAAGGCTATGTGTGAATAGTTCAATTTTGTCTGGATTCCTTTTAATTTCTTTGACCACAGTTGCAGGGCCAATGATTGTTAATCCTTCTCTGTCACCCATGAGCATTTTAATCATTGCATTTTTTATTTGTTTTGTTACTTTACTATTATTATCTATAGTAGGATAAATAGTACAGAGTTCAATGCCTTTGAATTCTTTATTTACCTCTTCCATGGTCTTTTCAATAAGACCAGCTTCTTCTATTGATTTTAAGCGGCCTTGCATGAGAATAATTTTGTTCTTTTTTACAATTGCAAGAAGTTTTGCTATTCTTCTCTCTGAGGAAAGGTTTTCTATTTCATTAAATGGGATGTATTGGAGTGTTAACATTTTATCTTACCATTTTGACAATGCTTTCATAAAGCTCTTCCATGTTCGTTCCTTGTTCTGCGGAAATACCTACAATAGGATATTGGGGAAATGCTGCTTCTATACTCTTGACGTTTGCTTTCTTTAAATCTATTTTGTTTGCTGCAATGACTACTGGAATGTTTCGTGCTGCAAGATTTCCAATAATAGTAATATTTACTTGTGAGTATGGATTTGTTGTAGAATCAAGAACAACAATGACGCAGTCCATGTTATCAAGCCATTTAATTGCTTCAATCACTCCTTTCGTTGCTTCTTTTGCTCGTTCTTTTGCAAGTTTTCTACTCATTTTATGCTTCAGAAAGTCTTCATAATCAATCTTTGTCGCAATACCAGGTGTATCAATAAGATTGAAAGTAAGTTCTTTTCCTTTTTTCTTCATATGAATATTTTCTTTGGTTTGGATTTCTCTTGTTTCATGTGCAATTTCTGAGACAGAACCCATGATGGCATCCTCGCCAAGCCAATCTTTACAAATACGGTTTGCAGTAGAAGTTTTTCCTGAGTTTGGAGGCCCATAAAGACCAATTCTCATATGTTTTTTCTTTGCGAAAAGACTTGGGATCAGTTTATTCAGAAGTGTTTTTAAGGCATCAATCATCTCTTTTTCCTCAGATGCTCTTTAGGGGGAGCTATTTAAAAAGATTTCTGTGCTTTTGTATCGTTAGCTTAGTGGATATTCTTCTTTGAAAAATAAGATTTAACTCTCCAAAGCTTTCATGACAATAGTAGCATATGCTCCTTTAGGTAAATAAAAAGAAACTTCTTGTACACCATTTTCAAATATCTTTAATTCTAATTGTTCAATCTTAATGAGAGCTTTCCGTGTTAAACCTTCAGAAGCCAATGCTGGAATCTCGCAATGAAAGGTCTCATACCAAATACCCTCTTCTTTCATAAGCCCTTCAATAATATCTTTTGTATCTCCAAGAAGTTTACTTTTATATCCAACAATAGGCCATTCAAAATCTTTATACTCATCAATGAATACAAGCTTCCCTAAAGCATATGATACTTCATAGAATTTTTTGTAATTGAGTTTAAGAAACCTTGCAAGGGATTCATTATACAAATAACTCTGGTAGGATTGTGTGAGCATAGTAAAAAGTTGTCGCGGCAAGGATTTCAATGCACCTTTGAAATCTTGAGGGTGCTGTGCAAGGTGTGAAATCAATTTTCTTTCATTATACAAATACTTAGGAAATTTTTCCACCTGCCAATCTCCCCAATGATTTTCCATCCATCGCCTTGCTGCAACATAATCTGGAGTTTCTGTAGGAAAAGGATATAGGAGATACAATTTGACTGCTTCTTCATATTCACCTAAAAGAACTTTTTTTCCTATGATATGTAAGTTTGGTCTATATCCTCCAAAGCGTTGCTCATCATAGTAGTTTACAACACAAGAAATCTGCCGTAAAGGCTTCAGTAAATCCCTTGCAACAATTCCAAAGCGATTTCCTCGTAATTGTCCAAGAGCAATAGCCTTATCACCATAGCCTAAAAAAGTAATAGTAATATCCTTAATTCGTATCTGTTTTATTTTTTCTTCATTTACTTGATACACAGATACATATTGCTTGGTAATTCCTTTTCGATCTTTTTGTCCAGCAACAGCAAAGCGTTTGACATTCACATGTAATTGTAGTGCAAGTGCATCTAAAGCTTTCAAGGTAGTCCAATTCTTTTTCTCTAAAAGAAAATAAGTATAGTTTCCTTTCTCTTGTACATGAAGGTCTAAAACTTCCTCTACATAAAAATCCTCAAGTCTCTGTTTCACAGCCATAATCAAAGAGAAAGAAATAGTCTTTAAGAGAGTTTCTATTTTTTTACTTTTACATAAAAAGCATAACAATAATAGTGCTCTCTGATATATCCTTTTCTGGATCGATGAAGAAGAAGAATACTCAAACCATTCATTTGAACGAGCTCATCAGAATAATTTTTTAGTCTTCCATATTCTTCTCCATTTTTATTATTCGATAGAAATTTGTCTAAATCTAAACAAAGGAAATCCACTCCCCCTTGTGTATTTGTTGTATCTTCATAAAATTCTCCCAAAAGAGTATAGTCTGGAGATATACGCACAAGCCGAGAAAGTTCTACAGAAGCTTTTTTTGATTTCAATACACTAAAAGTCATAATTTTTAAAAGGAATATACTCTATTTAACTCTTTTGCCAAGAAACTTCCTTCATTTGGAATACAATCCAAGCAAAAGCAAAGAAAAATACTGCAAGAAAAATAATAAAACCTAATCCATTAATTTTAGAAAGGAATCTTTTTATTTTTGCAAAATAGAACATACTCTTAAGTGAGGAAGGCTATATAAATAATTTTGGGTATCAAACGACAATTCGCGCATCAACAACAAAACCTCTTTTGCTATTGATCACAAAAGGATTAATATCCATTTCCTCTATTTCCTTATGTTTCAAAGGAATCTGAGAAACACGAACAAGCACTTTCTTCAAAAGTCTAATATTAACTGCTTCAGCATTTCTATATCCTAAAAGCAAAGCTTTCATTTTCAATTCTTCAATCATTGCATCAGCATCTTTATTTGTAATAGGGCATACCCGAAAAGACACATCCTTCAAAAGTTCTGTATAAATGCCACCAATACCAAAAACAAGAACATGCCCAAAGCTAGGATCTTTTTTCAAGCCTATTAGAACATAACTTCCTTCAATATATTCCTGTACCAGAATTCCTTGCAAACGTAATTTTTTTGTATGTGCTAAAGAAAGAAGATCCTCATATTCATGCATTAATTCTTCAAAATCTTTGACAAAACGAACACCTTTTATTTCGGATTTATGTAAGGCATCAGGAGAGATAATTTTTAATACTAATGGAAAGCCTAACTTTTTTGCAGCTTGTTCAACCTCATGAAGTGATTGAACAAGAGTATGCTTTGCAACAGGAATATATTTCTTCAAGAAATCTTCTGCAACATCCTCTGTATACACTCCTTTCTCCATACACATATCTAAGGGAAGAAGATTTATAAACTTTCTTGCCCAAGATAAAAAAGAGCTTTACATGCAGAATTTTTTCACTCCTAAATCTATTGCAGTTATTGGTGTTTCTCAAGATACAAAGAAGGTAGGCCATATTATTTTCAAAAATATCTATAAAAAATTTAAAAGTTATCCTGTGCATCCAACAGAAAGAAATATTCTTGGAGAAAAAGCTTATGCAAGAATAGAAGATATTCCTCAGCATATTGATTTAGTAATCATTGCAATTCCTGCAAAGTTTGTCGTTCGCATAGTGAGAGACTGTGGCAGAAAAGGAATAAATCATTGTATTATTGTCTCTTCTGGTTTTAAAGAAATTGGAAACGAGATTTTGGAATATGAACTTGCAAAAGCTTTAGATGAATATAATATGAAATGTATAGGACCAAATTGCCTTGGTGTTTTCGATGCACATTCTGGTTTAGATTCATTGTTCCTTCCAGTAAAAAAACTCACGAGACCTAAAGCTGGAGGCATATCTTTTATTTCTCAATCTGGTGCAGTAGGTTCTGCAGTTTTAGATCTTCTTGCAGATGAACATCTAGGCTTTGCAAAATTCATAAGCTATGGAAATGGAACAAATCTTTCAGAAACAGACTTCCTAGAATATTTGGAAAAAGATTCACAAACAAAAGTAATTTGTATGTACATTGAAAGTATCCATGATGGAAGGAAATTTATGGCTGTTGCAAAGAAAATAAAAAAACCAATTATTATTCTAAAAGGTGGTCGTTCACAGCAAGGAGCAAAAGCAACACTCTCACATACAGGTTCTTTAGCAGGAAGCTATGAAATTTATAAAGGAGCTTTCGAACAGTCTGGTGTTATTGTTTCTGAATCTTTAGAAGAAGTGTTTCACATTGCAAAATTATGTGAGATGCTTCCAAAAGCAAAAGGAAAGAGAGTGCAAGTAATCACTAATGGTGGTGGTTATGGTATTCTAACAATTGATGAGTGTGAAGCACAAAAAATTTCTCTAGCAAAAATGAGCCAACATACAAGAAACTTTCTCAAGCATCATGTTCCAAAGATTGTTACAATAGCAAATCCCATGGATTTAGTTGGTGACACAACAAATGAGCGTTATGGCTTAGCTTTGAAAATGTGTATTGACGATAAGAACATTGATGTGATTTTACTGATCATCCTTCACCAAACTCCATTAATCGATGAAAATATTGTTGAAGTAGTAAGGAAACATGCAGGAAAAAAGCCAATTATAGTTATTTCTACTGGTGGAGAACAAACAAAAATACTTTCAAGAAAGTTTGAAGAAGCGCGTGTTCCTGTATTCTCTTTTCCAAAAGATGCTGTTTCTGCGTTAAAGAAATGGTTAGAATAGTTCTAATTCCGGAAATCTTCCGGTTTTTATGCAGAAATGTTTATTAAAAGAAATAGACTAAAAGAAAATATGGAAAAAATAACTCCTCTCCTGATAGTATCAATACTTTGTGTTATAGTTCTAATTATGCTTTTGATCAAGGTGGTATATTTCCAATGAAATTAGACTGGGAGTCTATTGGATATTGGATACTTGCACTCTTTGGAATGTTCACAATTTACCAGGCATTACGATATATCTTTGGTGGTTCTTGGGCAGTTGAAGGTTTAGTAC
This sequence comes from bacterium, assembly GCA_030697685.1. Classification (GTDB taxonomy): domain Archaea; phylum Nanobdellota; class Nanobdellia; order SCGC-AAA011-G17; family GW2011-AR17; genus JAGVZZ01. The sequence continues at coordinate 27,854 of JAUYPF010000028.1, forward strand.
TCGCTTTTTTAGTTGTGAATTTAACATTAACCATTTCAAATGGTATGAGACTTTCACATTTTGAATGGGAATTCAAAGAGTTTAAGCATGCCATGCTTGCTTTAGCAAAAGATTTTAAAGAGTTTAGAGAAGAGATGCGTGAGTTTAAACATGAAATGCACTATTTTAAGGCTCATACTGAAAAAAAATTAGAAATAATAGATAAGAATCTCAAAATGAATTAGAATCTCGTAGACCTACTTTCTAAAGGCTTTTCAGTCTTAAATCCACATTTTTTACAATATCTGGTGGCATACATGCGATCAGAATTTTTACAGTTGATACCAGGTGACTAAGCATACCTAAACAAAAAATTACAAAACGCAAATCTTAAATAGAATAGGGTCTTAATCAAATGGATGGAAAAATGGGAAAAAAGAATTTGTACAGATCCAGAAATCATGGTAGGCAAGCCTGTAATCAAGGGCACTCGTATAACTATTGATTTTATTATAGAATTGCTTGCTCATGGTTGGACTCAAGAACAAATACTTGAAAATTACCCTCGTTTGAAGAAAGAAGATATCACAGCGGCATTAGAATATTCCGCTCAAGCTTTAAAATTAGAGACAATGTATTCCTTCTAACATGAAAAAAGAAATAAAATTTCTTGCAGATGAAAACATTCCCTTAAAAGTAATCTCAAATTTACTTAGAGATAGGATAGATATAATTGCTGTAGCAGAAAAAAGTGCAAGAATTAAAGATGAAGAGATACTAGAGCTTGCAAAAAAAGAAGGAAGGGTAATAATAACTTTTGATAAAGATTTTGGTGAGCTTGTATTTAGAAAAAAAAGAGAGACAAATGGAGTTATATTATTACAGTTACACCCTCAAACACAAGAAAAAACTGAAATGATTCTAAAAAAAGTGTGTAGCCTTAATATTGACTTCTCTTCTTCATTTTGTATTGTAAAAGAATCTAGGATAAAGGTAATTTCTCTACGTCATTGACCCTTATCTTTTTTTATAACCTCTCAGGGAATATAAAATTTATAAGTCTCTATTTAAAACTTAGTAGACCTACTTTCTAAAGGCTTTTCAGTCTTAAATCCACATTTTTTGCAGTATTGTATATCATACATTCCATCAGGAAATTTATGTTGGCCAATATGCAATGAACCTTTACATTCTGGGCAGTGACTAAGCATACAGGAATAGAAACAAACACTCTTTTAATACTTTTGTAAAAAGCAAGAAATATAAACAAGAAGCTCTATGAAAGAGGCTATGGATAAAAAAAAGATGCTACATCATATTCATCCAGAAGATGTAGTACAGTTAGTTTTTGGTGCATTAATATTTGGTATTCCTGCAGCATACACCCAAGAAACATGGGATCTAGGAACACAACTTCACTTTGTAAATTATCTTTTCCTTTTCCTCCTTTCAATCTTATTAATCGCTTTGATCATATTTCACGCAGGGTATAATAGGCATAATATTAAAACTTTGGAACATTTATATACACGAAGAGTACTTCTTTCTTACATGTTTATTTTTCTTTCCTGTACAACATTTCTTGTATTAATAGGAAAAGCCCCTTGGTTTATTGATCCTTTGCTTGCATTGCAAAGAACCATTATAATTAGTGTTCCAGCTTCCATTTCAGGAATAACTGCTGATATAATCCGTTAAGGAGGAAAAAAATGAAATTAAAAGGAAAAGTTGCAATTGTTACAGGTGGAACAAAAGGAATAGGAAAAGCAATTGCAGAAAAGTTACAAGCAGAAGGTGCAGAAGTTGTTGTTTGTGCAAGAGAAAAGACTAAAGGGAGATTTCTCTGTGTTGCAGCGGATGTTACAAGTTCTTCTGACATAAAAAAACTCATTGAACAGACGGTGAAGAGATATAAACGTATAGATATCCTTGTAAATAATGCTGGTGTATATCCTTCTATAGAACTAAAAGATATGACTGAGGATCAATGGCAACAGGTTTTAGATGTAAATTTAAATGGTATATTTAATTGCACAAAGGCAGTGCTTCCATATATGATGAAAAAAAAATTTGGGAAAATCATAAACATTGCTTCAGTTGCGGGTTTCTCTCTTGGTTTTCCAGGTCTTGTACATTATTGTACTACCAAAGCTGGAGTAGCCGGATTCACAAAAGCAGCAGCATTAGAATTTGCACAGTATAAAATAAATGTCAATGCTATTGCTCCTGGACTCATTATTACTCCTGGTGTCAAAGATTTTATGGATAAAAAAGAAATTGCTTCCTTTGTAAAGACAATCCCTCTTAAGAGAGCAGGAAAGCCAGAAGATATTGCAGAAGTTGTTGCATTTTTAGCTTCAGAAGAATCTTCATACATTACTGGACAAACAATAATTGTAGATGGTGGTCTCACAGTTCAGTAAGACCTTTTTAAATTATTTTTTCTTATAATTGACAATCATTTCTAGAAGAAGTTTTACTGCAAGATGTGCAGTCCTTTGATCCTGGTCATAGCTTGGGCTAAGTTCCATAATATCAAAACCTACAACATCAAACTCAGAAAGAATATTTTTAACGAAAGGAATAACTTGATGATAATGCAATCCTCCTGGAACTGGTGTAGAAACTCCTGGTGCAAATGCTGGATCAAAAACATTCAAATCTACAGAGAGATAGACTTTTCCTTGAACAACTTTTTTTATTTCTTTAAAAACAGCAGAAACTCCTTTCTCATACACTTCCTCCACAGAAATACTCAATAAAACTTCTTTTTTGATATGTTTTAATTCTTCAATTTCTGGCTCTCGTACTCCAATTTGAATACATTTTCCAAAGTTAATCTCTGTATCAGTAAGCACAGAGCCATAATATCCCTGGAGGGAAGAGAGAATACCAGGATGTGCATCAAAATAAATCACTGTCACATCAGGAAATTGTTTTATCACTTCTGCAGTAATGGAATGATCTCCACCAAGGACAATAGGAATTTTATCTTTAAGCACTTCAATAACTTTTCCTAATTTTTTCTTGTCTACATTTCCATAATCATGAATTTTTTGTACGAACTTTCCAGAGTCTACTGGTGTGGAAGAAAATGTTCCTTTTTTCTTAAAAACACATCGTTCATATGCTACTTTTCGTATTGCATCAGGCCCTCTTTTAGATCCTGTTCTTGGTGATCTATTCCCAGATTCATCCGGCACTCCTATAAGAACAAATTCCGCATCCTGTAAAGGAGCACTTGCATAAACAAATTTCATAGAGAAAAAAAGCAAAAAGAGCTTTAATTACTTTTTGTTCTTGCAGAACCACCTTTTTTATAGACTCTAAATTTTCTTTTTAATTTTCCTTCTTTTTTACTTTTTCTTTGGTCTTCTGAAGTGTATGCTCCCATTATTCTGTAAACTCCTTCATTGCTTGTAAAATAACTGCTTGATAATTTTCTTTTTCAGAAAGTACAGGAATAGTTTCAAGTGTATACATTTTATTTATAGAATTCCCATCACCATTCACACGCACCCAGTCTAAATATTGTATAGCAAGATTATTAAATTCCAACGAATGTTCATTTATTTCTTGGACATGATCTTCTTCTGTTTGTACAATCATTAAATGATCAACCTTAAAATAAGGAACAAAGCGTAATGCTTCTCTTTCTACCCAATAATCTTCATCATCACAAGTAATTCCTTCTTTAACAGCCCCACTATCAGTACAGCCAGTACTAACATAATTTCTGTTCACCGGTCCTTCCCATTCAATATAATATGAAATTTCTGGTTGAAATCTTCCAAGCATTCCAGAAGCCATAGCAACTCCATAGGAATAGGAAACAACACCTAGTTTTTCTTCATCAACATTTTCATAAGAAGCTAAAAATCTATACAAATTATAAAGTCCATCTTGATCATCATATCCATTATAATCTATTTCTCCTTCACTTAATCCTCTGCCTTCTGCACTAAATATCAAAACTATAAACCCTTCAGATACAATTTTTTCAACAATTGAAAATTTTTTATCTACTCCAGAAGGTTTTAGCAAACTATTTTTAGACCCTATTCCTCCTGGCACAAGAATAACTGCAGGAACATCTTCTAAAATTTCTTTTTGTGAATACACAGAAACATCCCACCGAGAGCCAGTACTGGGATTTTCAATAAGATAATCCTTTTGAATAATTTTATTACCCTCAAAAGAATATTCCTTTGTTTCAATAAGGCTAGAAGAAATTTCTGTTAAAATAATCTCCTTCTCTACTTCTTTATAATCATACGTTTCTCGATCATAAGAAGTATCAATACTGCAAGAGCTAATAACAATAAAAAATAGGATAATAATCATCTTCATAGACTTAGAAGAGTAAATCAAATTAAAATAGTTTGTGTTATACAGAAATTCCTTTTTTTCTTAAAGTTTCAATTTCTTCAAATGTGAGTAATCTTAATGGTTCTTCATTTCCTGCATTCATTTCATCAATAGCGTATTGTAATCGCCTATCAAGATTTTCAGTAGCAATAAACTTCGCAGCTATAACTCCTTTTACTTTCTGATCATATACTAAGTCAAACTTTGTCAATGTTTCTAATACCTCTAGATTCATTACAGTAAGCAATTCTCTTTCTGTAATCCATTCAGGTGCTCTTTGAGATTGTCTATAATCTGCAATAACACCTCCAGTAAATTTTACAACTTCTAATCTAGGCCTCTGCTGCTTATAATATGTAACATGCCCAAATTCCTGTGCTTGCCTTTCTAATCCTAATAACTTTATTCTTTTTCGAATTTCTTCCCTAGTCCCTGTTCGTGAAGGTTTAAATGGCCCTTGATCCCAATTATAAAATACAGAATCATCAAACACAGAAACACAAGCAACTTTCTCTTTTCCAAGAAATCGCATAAATTTGTTTAAAGCTTCTTGTTCAGGTTTATAGCTTGAATCACTATGCACAACAACAAGATACTTTTCTTGATCTCTTTCTAAAGAAATAAATCTTCTTATCTCTGCATCATTATATCCAAAGACCTTATTTGGTGAAATCGAAGAAAAAGTTCCTCTACTACGCAATTCTTCTACTAAGTATTCTTTAATAGCTTCCCTTTCCCTAAGCCCCATAGGTAAATAAAAGTTTAAGTTATTTATTTCCTTTTGGGTAAAATACCTCGCAGCTTGCTGCGATAGTTTTTCATAGTGAAGCTTTGGACAATGCTTGGACAAAATTATTTTGTCACTACAAGCCTTGTAGCCATTGAATTTGACCTCATGGACAGTCGGACATGTTGGCATGTGGTGCGCGCCAGGCTTATAAATACTTTTTGCTTATCTTTATTTTATGCAACGCACTGTGAGTTTGGTCTTGGAGAAAAATAAGGATTTGTATGCTTTGATTATTTTATATAATCGTATTGCGAATGTGCATATCCAGTATTGCTTAGAAAATCAAACTCTTTCTAAGAATGATTTGCATCATTTGCTTTACAAAGAAATAAGAAAAAAATATCCAAAGTTTCCTAGTGCATTGATTCAATGTGCACGCGATCATGCAGTAGAAATGTTGAAAGGGAATAAGATGAATGTTCAAACAAAAAAGCGTTTGGATTCTTCGATTCGCTTTGATAGGAGAACGATGAAGGTATTTTTAGAGTCTGGGACTTTGCAACTCACGACTCATGTTGGAAGAAATAAATACCCAGTAAAAGTTCCTGTACATTTCCAGAAATATTTTTCTTGGGAAGTGAAGTCATTGAACCTTGGAATCAATAAAAAACATTGTCTCGTGAAGGTTGTTGTTGAGGGCAAAGTTCCTGAGCAAAGCAGATGCAGTGAAGTCCTTGGTATTGATTTGGGATTGAGAAATTTTGCTGCACTCAGTGATGGACAAATTATCCCTAGTAAAGAAATCAATCGTGTAAAAAGAAAATATGCTCATCTGAGAAAAGAACTCCAGTCAAAAGGCACTCGTGCTGCAAAGCAAAAGTTACAGGCTTTAGCAGGACGAGAAAGACGGTTTATGAGCGGCTGGAATCATAACTTGACAAAGTATCTTGCATCGCTTCCTTATGGAGCATTTGCAGTGGAAGATTTGAAAGGCATTCGTAGTGGAAGAAAAGGAAAAGTGTTCAACAGAAGGAGAAGCAACTGGGCATATGCACAGTTCCGAAGTTATCTGCAATACAAAGCAGAAGAACAAGGAAAATTTGTTCTGTTAATCGACCCAAAATACACTTCCCAGCAATGCAAAAACTGTTTGTACATTGCAAAAGAAAACAGAAAAGGAAAAATCTTTCATTGTCAAAAATGCAACTACATCTCAGATGCAGACACTAACGCAAGCAAAAACATCTCTCGAAGAGGATCAAAAATCTTCTTTGAGCAGGCTGTTGTAAACCAGCCATATATCTCAAACTATGAGGCATTGCTTCGTTTAGAGAAAATACATATATCTGCAGCGTAATGCCCCACAGCTTGCTGTGATGTGGATAGCTGCAGAGAAAAATGTAGGTTTACAAGGAGTTATGTGATATTATTCTTCTTCGTCTTCTTCCTCATCCTCTTCATCATTATTAGCTTCGAGTTCTTCCCATAAAGCTTCTTCTGCTTCTTCAAATTCTTCTTCGCTAATAATCCCTTTTTTGATAAGAAGATCAATGAGTGCATCAATCTTATTATATGCTGCAACAGCAATCTCTTCTGTGTCTAAATCTTCATGTTTATGTTCCATTTTGTGTTCCTCCAAAGGCAAGCAAAATCTAATGTTTCTTTAAAAATCTTTCTAATCTATGCATAGCTTTTTCAATTTTAGCATATTCAGTAGCATAGCTCAAGCGAATATATCCCTCTCCCTCACTTCCAAATTCTGTTCCAGGAACAACAGCAACCTTTTCTGTTTTAAGCAGAGCATTTGCAAAAGCAAAACTATTTTTATTATACTCTGAAATATTGGAAAAAGTATAAAATGCACCTTCTGGTTTTACTGTAGGCAATCCCATCTCATTGAGGCGTTTCACTATGAATATTCTTCTCTGGTCATATTCTTTTCTCATTTTTTCAATATATTTTGGATGCAGAGTGAGTGCTTTCACACCTAAAAGTTGAGATACATGGGGGGCACAGAGGCTCATATAATGTGTCGATTTCTCCATAGCGTCAATCATTTTCTGCTGGCCAGCAGCATAGCCTAAACGAAATCCACAAAGTGCATAGGACTTAGAAAAAGTATGAAAAGTAAGAACATAGTCTTTCATTCCATTAAAACAACCTATAGAGATATGTTTTTTTCCATCATAGATTAGTTTTTCATATGCCTCATCAGAAAAAACAAATAAATCTTTATCAACTGCAATATCTGCAATTTCTTCGAGAATTTTTTTACTCAAAACAGTCCCAGTAGGATTGGAAGGAGTATTCAAAAGAATGATTCTTGTTTTTTTTGTCACAGCTTTTTTAATTAAATCAGGATTAATCACAAATTTTTCTTCTTCTTTCAAGGGAACATAAGAAGGCACTCCATTCACTAATTCTATTGCAGGGATATATCCTAGATATCCAGGATTAGAAAGAATAACTTCCTCACCAGGGTCAAGGGCAGAAAGAAATCCTGCAAACAATGCTTGCTGTGATCCTGCTGTTACAAGGACTTCATCTGCGGAAACTTTAATCTTGTTTTCTTTGTGTAATTTCCTTGCTATTGCTTCTCGGAGTTCTGGAATTCCTTGTCCAGAAGTATAATGATTGAGATTATTCTGTTTGTGTTTGCGCACAATTTTTTTGAGTTCTCGAACGAGCGGTCTAGGCAAGTTAAAATCAGGTTCTCCAATGCTCAAAGAAAGAGTCTCTTTATTCTCTGCTGCAATTCTTGTGAGCTTCTCAATAATAGTACTTGGAAGATCACGTTCTCTTTCAGACACCTCTTTCATTCTATCTTTTAAAGAAAGGAGCTTAAAATAGTTTTTGGAAAAGTGCAGTATTTCTGGCTAAATGTGCCGTTACACTTTCAAAAAAAGAGAGATAATGGTAAATATGTAGGGGTACAAATCTTTCGTCCAATAACCTTTTAGTTATATAATCTAACAGAAAAGCTTAAATACTCCTTAGATGTTATATTAACTAACATGATAACAAATAAGCAAATCCTTATTTTTAAACACTCTGCTGACACATTGTATAATGCCAAAGATTATACTTCTTCAACAATTCTTTACTTTAAAACTCTTTTTGCAGTTCAAGATATTCTCCTCTTAAAAAAAATTGGCGAATCCCCAAAAGATCATACGATGCGTTTTGGAAAGCTAAAAGTACATTTTCCTGATCTTTTTCAAGAATTAGATCTAGAGTTTGACACATATAGGGATACATATTCTAAAATTATTGACAAAGCAACCTGTGAAAGAATAAAAAGGATAGTAGAAAATGATATTAAGAAATACCAAATTAAGGAATAATCTCAAAAAAATAGTGCAAGCAAACAAATCTATAGAGGATATACTCCTCTTTGGATCAATTATAAGGGGAAAACAGCATCCTCAAGATATAGATATAATTGTTTTATTTAAAAGCAAAGTAGATAAGGCTGCAGAATACAAAATAAGAAAAGAATTAGAGAAGTATGAAAAAAACATTTCAATAGTCTCTAAGACAAAAAAGACTGCTCTTGAACAAACTTTTGATGCAAGAGAGAGTATTCTTTTCGAGTGTATAAGCCTACTTTCTGGAAAAAATTTGGCAAAAGAGTATGGTTTTTCCTCATTAGGGATGTTAAAATATAAAATAAAAGGTTGGACAAATCTTCAAAAAACCAAATTTTATCATGCGTTAAACGGTCGTTCTGGTAAAGAAGGGATATTAGGGCAACTGAGTGGTATAAAGCTCTCTGATAATATTATTCTTGCTCCATTAAACAAAATAGAGCTTATGAAAGCGTTTTTAGATTCTTGGGAAATAGAGTACCTCTATATCCCATTACTTATTCCTGACAGAATGAATCATAAAAACATCCTTGAAGGACTCTGAAGCTTTTTTTGGTAGTTACTCCTTTAAAAAGACAAAAAGTATATAAACTAGGAAAGATCCTAAATAACAAGAAAAAGAGTGAAAAGGAGAAAAATGGTAGAAACAATCGCAATTCATAGAAGTAAGCCTTTAACTGGTTCACTACATTATGTTCCGGATAAGAATCAAGCATTAATCTGTGCTTTGGAGTCT
>JAUYPF010000039.1 GCA_030697685.1 bacterium
ATAAATTACTTTTTCCAATGACTTTTTTCCAGACTCTTTTTTGTGTTTCTTTTTTATATTCTGCAGAAAAAGCCATTTTTTTTGTTTTGTCTTCTATAAGTTTGAGGAGAATCTCTTTTTGTTCTTTTGTTGCAGGTTTAATATTTTCTCCTGTTTTTAATCTTTTGGAGTGTTTGAAAAATTCATATAAGAGAATAACTGCTGCTTGAGAGACATTCATGGTTGGATATTTTTTAGAGCTTGGGATGGTGACAATGATATCACACTTTTCTAATTCTTCATTATTTAATCCATGATCTTCACGACCAAAGAGAAGACCTACTTTTCCTTTTATGTGCATTTTTGCTAAGGTTTCTGGAGTGATGGGTGTTCTGTTGAGGTTGTAGTCTGTGCCAATGATTGCAGTGGTGCCAATGAGTGTGTCGTAGTCTAGCTTTTTTATTATTTTTGTCTTCTGAAGAATGTCTTTTGCGTGTGTTGCACGGTCAAGTGCTTCTTTGTCTAAATGATTACATTTTGGATTGAGAAGGACTAAGTTACATAATTCAAAGTTTTTCATGGCTCGTGCTACCGCACCAATGTTTCCTGCATTTTTGGATTCTTGAAGGATGATGTCCATTTTAGTTTATACATATAACTTTAAGTTTATACCACTTTCTTTTTTAACAAGTTTTAAAAGGGACAATTCTCTTCTCTTTTTATGTTTATTGATGTGCATACCCATTTGACAGATAAAGCATTTGATTTAGATAGAAAAGAAGTCATTGAAAGGTCACAGTGTGTTGCTTTGGTGAATAATGGCTATACTATAAAGGATAATAGAGAAACTCAGGCTTTAGCGAAACAGTTTGCTTTAGTCAAGGTTGCCTTGGGTTTACATCCTAGTGAGACTGCTGTTCTTTCCCAAAAAGATATTGATGGAGAAATAGAATGGATTGCAAAACAGAAATGTGTTGCTATTGGAGAGATAGGTTTAGATTTTACTTATGAAGGACAAGAGAAACAGGTTGTTTCTTTTAAGAAGTTGATTACTTTAGCATTGAAGAAAGAAATTCCCATGATTATTCATTCACGAAAGGCTGAGAAAGAAGTTTTAGATGTACTGGAAGAGATGCAAGCAAAAAAAGTTATTCTTCATTGTTTTTGTGGGAAATTAAAGTTAATAGAACGAGCAGAGAAGTTAGGTTATACTTTTTCTATTCCTCCTATTGTAAATCATTCTCAACAGTTTCAGGATCTTGTGAAGATGGTTTCTATAACTAGACTTCTTACTGAGACAGATGCACCGTTTCTTTCTCCTAAAAAAGGTGAACGAAATGAGCCTGTATATGTAGAAATTAGCGTGAAGAAGATAGCTGAGATTAAGGGGATGGATCCGAAGGAAGTAGAGAACTCTATCTTTGCGAATTATCAGAGGTTATTTTCTTAACCACTCCCATCTGAAAAATCTTCAGAGTCATCATCCAAAAGAATATTCTTCTGGTCTTTTTTCTCTCGAAAGGTTCTTGGAACATAGACTTTCTTTCTCGTTAATGGGTTTTCTTCTGTGTAATACATTGCAGTGGAAATTGTTCCAGGAGTTGGGGTAAATACTTGTGTTAAATTTACATAAATATCTTCCTCCTTACAAAATTGTTTGAGGATCTCCATGTCTTTCCTTGTTGTTCCTGGATGTGCAGCAATAAAATATGGGACAAGATGTTTTTTTGATTTTTGTTCTTTGTTTACTTGTTTATAGAAAGTAAGGAATTCTTTGAAGGCTTCTGGATTTGACTTATTCATTTGTTGTAAAACTTCTTTTGATATATGCTCTGGTGCAATTTTTAATCGTGTAATAAACTTCATCATTTTTCTAAACATATCTTTCTGTTCAAGAATAATATCATGGCGAATAGCACTTCGTAATTCTAATCTCCTTCCTTTGTATTTTATTTGTAGCTTTTCTACACCTTCAAGGATAGGAACAAGGTCAGTAGAAACTTTTCTATATTGACACCCGACACATTGCTGATTACAATACTTAGTTTTATTATATACAGTTATTTCTTGTTCGATAAGAGGAGAGTATATCTGTTCTGGACTATCATAAAGTGTACAATAAGAGCCATACATGTTTAAGGTTGCTAAAGTTAAATCATTAATGGTGGATTTTCCTTGTGCATAGAGGAGTTCTATTTCTTTGAGAATACTTTCTTTACTTCTTTTTGCAACTTCTTTTCCTTGCACGAGAGGAATTACACAGAAGGTACAAGAGCCCCAACAGCCACGGCCAATAACAACAGAACTATCCAATTTCCCAAGCATATCTTGTTGGAATTCAATATTTTTTGTTTTTGAATGTAGTTGTCTTGTGAATGGAAGTTCATAGACTAAATCAAGTTCTTTTTCTTGTAAAGTATGAGAAGCTCTGTTATGTTGAATAAAACCTAAACCGCAAGGTTCAATAAAAGAATTTTCTGGAAGAAGATAATGCATTCTTGTCAAAAGATTGAGTTTCATTTTAACCTTAATACAATCCTCATAACTTGGTAACATTCGAATATTTGGATCTATTTCTTCTTTTTTAATTCTAAATGCAATACCATTAACACTTTTCAAGTCCAAAGTATCTCTTACTTTTTCAAAATCTGTTTCTTTTTCTTTTTTCTCTGCTTTTTTCATTCTCTCTAAAAGAGTAAGAATACTTCGATCCCCATTACCAAATATAAGAATATCTGCTTTTGTATCATTCAAGATACCACGACGAAGTTCATTTGTTCGATAATCAAAATGAGTAAATCGACGTAGTGTTGCTTCTACACCACCAAGAACAGTCATACACCCTTTGTATGCTTCTTTGATTTTTTGTGTGTAAACCATTAAGGCTCGTTCAGGAACAAGAACATTCTCTCTCTTGTGCAGCATAGGTGTGTAATTTGCAAGCATAGAATCTAACAGTCCTGAAGAAATACAAAAGAAAGATCGTGCTTTTCCACAGGCTTTATAGTCATCATCTTTTAATGGTTGAGCAATAATTGCAACTTTGTAACCTTTTGCATCTAAGAGTCTTGCAATAATAGAAACTCCATTTAATGGATGATCATAATAAGGATCACCACTAATGAAAATAATATCGAAGCCAGAAAATTTCTTATAATACTCTGTTCCTTCGTTCCATGTGGTCGGGAGGAAGCCCTTTGCCATAGTATTTTAGCTTAATATCTTCTTTATAAAGATATGTTTTAGAATTTATTCCTGTAGTTCCATACTGAGAAGCATTTTTTGTACATTTGGAGATAAATAAATAGAATCTAAATCCTCAAGATTAAAAAATTTCATATCTGAAAATTCTTCAGGTTCTCCCATTCTTGGTCTTTGCTCATTTTTGATTTTTGCAATGAACCATGTGGCATATGCTGTGTTTCCTTTATGGATAAATTCATTTTCCTGGTATAAAGAAAGAAGTTCTATATCACAAAGAAGTTCTTCTTTCATTTCTCGAATAGCAGTTTCTTCAGGAGTTTCTTCTGCCAACATTGTTCCACCAGGAATTTCCCACCAGGATTTTGTTTTTTTTTTGAGAAGTAATATTTGATTATTTTCAATAATAATGCAACCTGCTATTTTTTTTGTGAACATTTGCTGTTTTATCAAAGAATCATATATAAATAGCTGGTTGAAAAATTTCTCATCTTATTTTATACATATCCTTAAAAAATAAAAAAGAATTATCAATTATTATGGCTCCTCTTAGTGTCTCTGCTTTAGATGATAAATATATCTTTTCTCGAAGACATTTGGGTAATATCGAAATATTTTCTCCTGTATATAATCCATCTTCTCTTATATGGGAAGAATTCTCTCTCCAAAAGGCACCTGAAGGAAGAATACGATTCCTAAAAAATAAAACTGAAGAAACATTAGAAGAAAAAATACAAGGTCTTTTTTATCGTGTAGAAAAGCTTTTTGAAATGCATATGTATAGCAAAGCTTCTTTTTTTCTGGAGCAAGTATTAGATCTCACAAAAAATTCCTCGGTAAGGACAGAACAACTCTATTCTTATCGTGCTACAGCACATTTTCATTTGGGAATGCTTTATGCAAATCCTGGAGAAGAAGAAGAAAGAGCTTATCAGCATTTTTCAGAGGCTATTACTTTGAATGCGGAGCTAGTTCATCTTGTAGCTTCAGAAAAAGCAGTTGGAAGATTATTACGCTCACATCTGGAATTAGGAAGAGTTTATCATAGATTTGAAAAAAAAGAGAAAGCATTAGAAAAAGTAAACCATGTTCTTGCCTTAACCATACATTATGTTGATATTATTTCTATTGAGCAATATGAATCATTTACACAAAGTGCACGTGAACTTGGAATAGAGCTCTTTAAGAAACTTTAATTAAGAAGAAATGATGTGTTTTTTGTATGAAATTTTGGCTAGCACCATTAGAAGGAGTGAGTGATTGTGCGTTTCGTACTCTCTGTTATCAGTATGGAGCAGATTTGACTTTTACTGAAATGATTCGTGTTGATAGTTTAGTGAGGAAAAATAAATCTACTCTTGCATTGCTTGATTTAAAGAATGATACTCCAACGGGAATACAATTACTTGCTGTGAAACCTGAAATGCTCAAACAGTTTGTGAAAAAATTTCCTTTTTATGGCATTGATCCTGTTTGTTTTAATTTGAATCTTGGATGTCCTAGTCCTGATGTAATTATACAAGGTGGTGGAGCTGCGCTTGTGAAAAGAACAAAGAGAGTTGCAGAGTTAGTTACTATATTAAAAAAATTAGGATATCCTGTTTCTTTGAAAATTCGTTTAGGGTTGAATGTTCAAGAGAAAGAACATAAAGTGTATTTGAATTTAATCCGAGATGTTGATGCTGATGCTTTTATTATTCATGCACGACATGCACGCCAAAAATCTTCTGAAGGTGCAGACTGGACTATTTTTCCAGAGTGTTTAGATACAGGGAAGCATATTGTTGCGAATGGAGATATTACAGAGAGAAAGGATATAGAATATTTTAAAAAAATAGGAATCAAGGAAGTGATGATTGGTCGTGCTGCTATTCGAAATCCTTCTGTGTTTCAATATCTGAAAAGTAAAGAAAAAGTTTCTCTAGAAGTTTTGAAGAAAGAATACAATCTTCTTGCAAATAAATATCCTTCTTCAGCAAAATATAAAAAGAATGTTCTATCTTATATGGGAAAAGATATGCATAGCCAAAAATGGTTGATGTAAAGCTTTAAATAGCTCTGTTTAAAATTTATTTTATGGTATTTATATTTGCTCTATTAGGATGTGGAAAAGAAGAAGTTAAAGTTTCTTATCCGGAAAGTAGCTTTAGTTATCCTGAAGCTGTTTTTGATAGTTATTATACCTTTTTGAAGGAAAAAGGATATGTTGCTCTTGATGGAAATTTTGAAAAAATTTTTGCATTATGTCAAGATGGGCCTTATGAACTTAAAATTAACGGAGGGAGGCTAGGCTTGCGAGTACAGTATGTTCCTTTAGGTTATCCAGGATCTGCTCTTCAGGGTATTCTTCTTCATGAAACAATAAAAGAAGATTGGGATGATGCAGTGATGTATTCCTTTAGTGATGTTAATGTAAATGGTCTTGCAGAGCATTATTATTCTCATTCTCAAAGGCCTATTGTTCCTTTTCTTATTCATGATGCCCTATTACGCCTTTTTATTGGAAAGAAAGATATTCTTGATACTTCAAATCTAGAATTTCAAAAACGTTATGCAGAAGAATTGAAAATTGCTTTTACGAGCACTTCTTATTTGCTTTCTTGTTATTGAGCAAATTATTTAAAGAGCAAGAACCATTCTTTTTTTATGAGTGAAAAGAGTTTTGACTATAAAGGTTTTGGATTTAAAGCAGGTCTTGAGGTGCATCAACAAATTGAATCACATAAACTCTTTTGTTCTTGCCCTTCTTTAGTGAATGATGAGCATCAGCCAGATATCTTTTTTGAGAGAAGATTACGCGCAAGTGCTGGAGAAACTGGTATTGTTGATCAAGCTGCAGCATATGAAATGCAGAAAGGGAAATTGTTCCAGTATGAAGCCTGTTCGAGTTCTTCTTGTTTAGTAGAGTTTGATGAAGAGCCACCACATCCTGTAAATATGCATGCATTATCTGTTGCTTTAGAAGTAGCACTGCTTTTGCATGCAAAAATTATTGATGAAGTACATTTCATGCGAAAAACTGTGGTTGATGGAAGTAATGTTTCTGGATTTCAACGAACTGCACTTATTGCAATAAATGGATATATTGATACATCTCAAGGAAGAGTTGTTATTCCAGCTATTTGTTTAGAAGAAGAAGCTGCAAGAAAATTAGAAGGGCATGAGCATGTTGTTAAATATCGCCTTGATCGTTTGGGTGTTGCACTTGTTGAAGTTGCAACAGATGCGTCTATCAAAGATCCTGAACATGCAAAGGAAGTTGCATCTATTTTAGGGATGATTTTGCGAAGTACAGGAAAAGTAAAGAGGGGTTTAGGAACGATTAGACAAGATGTGAATCTTTCTATTGCTGGTCATCCTCGAGTAGAAATTAAAGGTTTTCAGGAATTAAAGTATATGCCAAAAGTTATTGATCATGAGATTAAAAGGCAGATTCAAGAAGCGAAGAATGGTATATCACATGTGCGAAAAGCAAATCCTGATGGGACTTCGACATATTTGCGGCCTATGCCTGGAGCTGCTCGAATGTATCCAGAGACAGATATTCCTCCGGTTGTGATTACAAAAGAATTACTTGTTTCTATTGAACTTCCAGAACTTTTAGATAAAAAAGTTTTGCGTTATGAAAAAGAGTATCAGTTATCTGGGGAATTAGCACGTATGATTGTTGCTGAGGATATTGATTTGGCTGCATATGTGAAGCAGTTTCCAAAGCTTGAAACAAAATTTCTTGCACATGTGCTTGTCAATACACCAAAAGAGATTCAGAAAAGATATAGTTTAGATGTGAGTGTTCTTACTGATGCTCAATATAGAGAAGTTTTAGGATATTTTGCTCAAGGCTTTATTTCTAAGGAAGCAGTTTTAGATATTCTTGTGGAAATACTTAAGGGAAATAAAATTGATTTACAGAATTATAAAAGTGTAGATGAAAAAACTTTAGAACAAAAATTGAAAGAATTAA
>JAUYPF010000041.1 GCA_030697685.1 bacterium
AAGGAGAGACAATAAACATCTACAAAA
Organism: bacterium; assembly: GCA_030697685.1. Taxonomy (GTDB): domain Archaea; phylum Nanobdellota; class Nanobdellia; order SCGC-AAA011-G17; family GW2011-AR17; genus JAGVZZ01. The sequence goes on from JAUYPF010000041.1 coordinate 28, forward strand.
ATGCCTGAACAAAAATCCATGAACATTATTGCAAAAGGAGCACTCATTCTTCTTATTGGTGCAATCATTGGAAAACTCCTTTCCTTTTTCTACAGAATTATACTCTCACGATTAGGCGAGCAAACCTATGGAGAAATTTCTCTTGCTTTAGCATTATTGAGCATACTTTCTGTCATTGCAATTCTCGGTTTAGACACAGGCATAGTCAAATACATCTCTGTATTCAATAAAGAACAAAACAAATCAGGTATCAAAGGAACAATTCTTTTTTCAGCAAAGACCATCCTCATGCTCAGTACAGCTTTCGGGATACTCTTATTTCTTCTTTCAGATTGGATCACCCAAACATTCTATCCCAATTCACCAAGCTTGAGTATTATTTTAAAAGTATTCGCAATTGCACTCCCATTTGAAGGCCTCAAAGCAGTCTGGACAAATACTTTGAAAGCACTGCAAAAAATAGAATACGATATGTATGCTCGTGTGGTGGGAGAAATTATTGTTCGTATTCTTTTAACAGTCCTTTTCATTTACTGGGGTTTAGGCATTATCGGAGCAAGCATTGCATATACCATTTCCATTATTTTCTCATCAGTATTATTATTCATTTTCGTAGAAAAAAAAGCATTCTCACTAAGGGATAAAAATATCCAAGCCTTATACAACAATAAAGAACTTCTCTTTTACTCTCTACCCTTGGTGTTCAACAGCATTACAATCATTATTATTAACGCAGCAGACTCTCTCATTCTAGGCTACTTCAAAGATGCAGCAACAGTCGGTATCTATAATGTCGCAGTTCCCACAGCAAAACTTATTCTCATTTTTCCAACAGCATTACTTGGTCTATACTTACCAATGATTGCTGCAGTAAAAGACAACAAAGAAGAATTTGAAAAAGTGTACTACACAACCACAAAATGGGTTTTTTTCATTACTGTCTTATCCTTAGCATGGCTTATTCTCTACGGAAGAGAACTAATCACAATCTTTTTTACAGAAAATTATAGTACAGCGTACTATTCCATGATCATACTTGCAATAGGCTATGTCATTAATTCTTGTGTCTACACATCAAGAGATATTCTGCTTCTATTCAATAAAACAAAAATAATTTTCATAGCAACAGTATTCAGTTGTATATTAAATATTATTCTCAACATAATGCTCATCCCATCCATGGGAATGATCGGCGCAGCACTGGCAACAGCAATCTCCTTAACAATATTAAGTCTCATTCTTTTTATATACACCAAAAAAGAAACAAAAATGAACCCTTTGCGAAAGAGAGTATTTTTTGCAGGCCTGCTTATAAGCATCGCTGCATTCCTCACCTGGAACATCACAAACCTAATAAAACCAGATACAAAACTGCTAATTATAAGCAGTATAATCCTACTCACAATCTTAAGCCTTGCACTCATTTACATCTCAGGAATACTCGAAAAAGAAGACAAAGACATGGCAAGAACCATCATCAACAAAATAAAAACAACCATACAATGGAAGACTTCAAAAGAATCCTAGAACGTGTAAAAAAGAATCCAGAAACCATCCCTATGAAAAGTTTCCGCTTTCTTAAAAAAAAATACTCTCAACTCCAAGCAAACAAAAGAGAAACAAAAGAATTTCTTTCAAATGAAGATTTCAAAATAAAAACAAATTTCAAAGGAAAAGAAAGTATTAATGAACAACATCTTTTCCTTACTGCAGAATTAAAAGATACAAAAAACCAAGAAAATGCAGAGAATATTCTTAAAGGAAGATATGATCTCCTAGGAAAACAATATATCCTTACAGAAATAAACTGGCACAAAGACTTTAACTCTGGAAAAGTCTGGGAGAAAAAACATTTTTCAAAGATAGAATACGATCTCCCATACGAAAATGCAGACAAAAAAATACCTTGGGAGCTAAACAAATGCCAGCATTTTGTAAATTTAGCTTTGGCATTTGAACAAACAAAAGACAAACGCTTTCTCGAGGAATACAAAAAACAAACAGAATCCTGGATCAAAGAGAATACTTATGAGATTGGCATTAATTGGGTCACCCCTATGGAATGTGCTATCCGTGCAATCAATTGGATAGAAGCATACCATTTGTTTAAAGAAGAACTTTCAGAGGATTTTACTCTAAACATTGCAAAACAGCTTTATTTACATGGGAGATTCATTCGTAATAATTTAGAATGGAGCCCTAAAAAAGAAAATCACTATCTCTCAGATATAATGGGTCTTTTTTTTATAGGGAATTTCTTTAAAGAAATAAAAGAAACAAATTCATGGAAAAAATTCGCACAAAAAGAATTAGAAAAAGAAATTCTCAAGCAAGTCTCAGAAGATGGTGTTAACTATGAAGCATCTCTCAACTATCATAGACTAGTCACAGAAATATTTTTACTTAGTTATATCCTAGCAAAAAGAAATAACAACACCTTTTCAGAATCCTACAAAAATAGACTAGAAAAAATGTGTGAATTCATCATGTATTACACACCAGAAAGTGGAAAAGCCCCAGCTATTGGAGATACAGATAATGGAAGAATTCTTCATATCTGGGATGAAGATACAAATGATCATAGAGACTTACTTGCTATCGCATCTGTTCTTTTTCATCGTGCAGACTTCAAAACACTTGGAAAATTCCATGAAAAAATGCAATTGCTGGTCTCACAAGAAGAATATCTTAAAGAAGATTTACAAACATTCGACTTAGATTCAAAAGCATTTACCGATTATTATCTTATCAGAAATAAAGAACTCTTTCTCTTAATCCATTGTGGAGACATTGGTAGAAAAGGCTTTGGTGGCCATGGGCATAATGACCAGCTTAGTTTTGTACTCAGTTTAAAAGAAAAAGATTACCTCATAGACCCTGGAACTTATTGCTACACATCAGACAAAAAAACAAGGCATCTCCTACGTTCAACAAGATATCATAATACTCTTGTAGTAAATAACAAAGAGCAAAATATAATACAAGAAGAAACACCTTTTAATATGGAAAACCAAACAAATGCTTTCTGTTTCCAATGGCAATCAGATAAAATTCAAGATATTTTTATTGGTAAGCATTTTGCTTATGCACCAAATATTATAACCAGAGAAATTCATTATGAGAAAAGCAAAAAAGAAATAACCATCACAGATCGTCTCAAGGAAGAAGCAGATATAGAATTAAATTTCTATATACATCCACAAAGAAAAATAAGAAAAGAAAATAATAAAGTCATTATTGATGAAGAGTTAGTAATTGAATGCGAGTTTGAACCATTCATAAACAAATGTCTCTACTCTAGGGAATATGGACACCTTGGAGAAACAAACTGTATAACTTTAAAGAAAAAAGGGAATGCACTACTTACAAAGATCTATCCACTTCAAAGAAAAGAAGACTCTTTGATTAAAATAATACATGAAGAAAGTCCTCCAATAAAAGAAACTCCAAAGAAAGAAGAGAAACAGATAACACCAAAAAAAACAGTGAAAAAAGCTTTGAAGAAAAAAGAAGAAAAGAATCTAGAAGAAGAATATTACTAAAAATTAATACGAAATTCTTTCCCATGATCTAGAAATCCTAAACGAAGATACAAATCATGAACTTTAGGCTTTGCATACCGACTAGTACAAATCAATTTATAACAATTCTGACTTCTAGCTTCTTCAATAACCTTCTGAACTAGGCTTCTTCCTAAACCCTCTCCTCTAACAGACCCATCAACAAAAACATCTTCTAAAAATCCAAAAGGTCTTTGATGAAGATCATTTCTTAAAATATAAAGATAAGCTCTCCCTAACTCTTTATCCTTTTCCTCAATATAAAACTTAATACCATACACATCTATTTCTTTTCTTTGAATATCCATTTACGCAAAAACTTCCATCTCTTCAACATGAACATTAGAAAATTTTACTCGTGCATAATCCTGACTTTCAGTATTCGTAGGACAATTCTTGCACATCTCTACACTTCCCTTATCTTCCCATACATTCTTTCTGAATGCCTGAAATTTTTGACTATTCCAAATATCCTTATAAAAATCCTTAACAGTAAATGCATTACCAAGAATAAATTTCTCATGCGTATCAAAGCAGCAAGGAACCACAGTCCCATCATAATTGATATTGACACCTATCCAAAGCCCATCACATCCTGGTCTAATAGAAGTTTTACAAGCAACCCCTTCATCAGTAAGATACCGTGAATATTTTTTATCAGTTGGTAAATATTTCTCTGCCATCTTTGGATCATTCCATAAATACACAGTCTTCAAAATAATTTCATCCACACCACAATCTTTCGCAATCATCTGAATCTCTTCAACCTCATGTTCATTGCTCTTCATAATAATAAACTGCATACTCAAATAAGGAAAATATCTTCCCTGTGCTTTCTTCGCAGCAGCAAGATCTTTAATTCCTTGAATAAGCTCTTCAAAATGTCCATTCACACGATACTTATCATAGCTTTCTTTACTAGCCCCATCAACAGCAAGAATCAACTCATCCAAACCAGACTCAAGAAGCTCTTGTACTTGTGCTTTATCTCGAAAAATAAATCCATTCGTACTTGTAATGACTTTCAACCCAGCAGCTTTCGCATACGTGATCATTTTAATAAAATCCTTATTCAAAGAAGGCTCACCATAATTCCAAAGAGTGACAGAAAACGCAGTAGGCCCTAACTCATCAATAATTTTTTTATAATCCTCAAACTTCATATAGCCTTTTCCTTTAGGTGTAGAATTATTTCCAGTAGGACACAAAGGACACTTTAAATTACAAACATTTGTAGGTTCTATAAACAAAGATAATGGCTTTCCCCACACTTTAGGTCTCTTTGCTTTCAAAGAAAGTTGTACCTTTGTATAATTCATCATCCTCTTTGGAGTAATATTTTTTGCATAGATACGAAACTTCTTTTCAAAAGTGCTACTATAAATTTTAAAAGGTATATCATCCATAGAAAAAAAAGAATTTTTATGCTTTAAAAGTCTTACTTATCACACATTCAGATAGAAACAAGAGTAGGATTCATAGTCTCATTCCATTTAGCAATATTTACTAAAGAAAGTGTCCCATTATTCTGCACTTCAATATAAATAAAAGGAGGAGGAATAGACCTCATAAAAGTTGTTTCCATTGTACCAACAATAAACTTCTCACCATGAGCACGTGCGAGTTCAGTATAAAGTTCCAGGAAAGGACCAACAATATCTTTAGAAGAATAAATTATTTTATTTCGAAGCTCTGGAGTAAAAATAGAAATATCACTGCTCCCCAATTGTTTTTGTAGATATTCCAAAAAAAAGGTATCATAACTAGAAATAAAATCAGGTAACCCCAAATATCGAAGAAATGCAGAATCTATACGAACCTGAATAATAACCATTTTGTTTCTTTGTCTTAAAATACGACCAAATCGCATAATAATTGCAAATAGTTTTTGTTCTTCTGGATTTAAAACTCGAATAATTTTATCTACATCAGGATTAGCACGTAAATAATCTTCATTGAAGAGTTCATAAATAAAAGCAGGAAGCTGAGTTGTTGAAGCTGCACGAACAACATTATCTTTCCAAAAAGTAAAGCTCAGACGTTTCGCATCCATATTGACTGCTATATCTAATGGAGCATAACTAGGTTTATATTCATGTTGCTGCAAAATTTTAGACAAAGATTCTATTCCTTTTTTAATCCCAGGAGGAAGCTTTGACGTATCTAAACCGTATCTTTGAATATAAGGAAGGAAAAGAATACTTGTTCCATGATACATCCATGTAACTTGATTCTGAATATTTTTTTCCCATTGCATTCTTGAGAATTGCAAAAGCTCAGGAGAATAATCTTTTTGTTCAACAGCCATATCCATTTTTTCCTTATACAAGAAAGATATTTAAGCATTTTGGAAATAAGAATAGAATAGAATAGAAAACCTTATATAAGTAAAAGTACTTATTATACATATGACAAACATGACATTCGCTGTACCAGAGGATCTTCATTTTGTTATGAAAAAACATGCTGAAGTCCGTTGGAGCGAAATTGTGAGAAAAGCTCTCTGGGAACATGCACAGAAAATAGAACTTATGGATAAAATCCTTTCAAAAAGCAGACTCACAGAAAAAGATGCTCTAGAACTAGGACGCAAAGTAAATCAAGGTATCGCCAAGAGACATGGGCTAAAAGTGTAATTTTTAAGGATTTATTAAGAGAAGTTTGAATTATTTAATAAGTCTGTCCTTCGCTTCGCTCCAGTGCTCAGGCGCCGCAAAGGGCTTCTACAAAAAAAGGAGTATCCTAATTTTTCAAAACCTCATACCACCTCTCACTTAACATCTCAATATCATAGTTCTCTTCAACAAATTTCCTCCCTTTTTCACCCATTTTTTCCAATTCTCCTTGATGTTCAAAACAATATTGAATTTTTTCTTTCAAAGCGTCTGTATTCTTTTGTGGGATAAGAAACCCAAAATCTTCCTGCACAATTTCTTGAGGCCCAACACAATCAGTACTAATAACAGGCGTTCCAGACGCAAGAGATTCTAAAAGAACAATACCATACAACTCTTCCCAACCTGAAATTTTATAAGAATTGAGCACAAACACAGAACTCTCTCGAAAAACTTGTGCTAATTTTTCTCTATCTCGTATTTCACCAAGATACTGTACATTCTTCAACACAGAATTTTGTACAAGAGACACAACACTCCCGCTTCCAACAAACACAAAATGAATATCCTTCAAAACACGAGCAACATCAATAATACCCTGTATACCTTTCTCAGGAATAATCCTCCCAACAAATAAAACTTGAAAAGATTTCTTCTTTCCAAGATAAAAAGTTTCTAAATCAACAGCATGTGGAATCTGCACAACATCTGAAGAATAGTTTTCTAAACTTATTTTCCCTGTCTGAGATATAGTAACAATACGAATATCCTTTAAAAATTTCTTCCAAAAGAATTGTACAAGAGGAAATGGTCTGTGCACATATTCTTTTTCATTCCAGTATGGCCATGATGTCATAAAAATAATATCCTTTTTCATCAACTTCAAGAGATATAAATAAGGAGAAACCGGATGATAAGGAGCAAAAAGAGCAACAATTTTATTTTGTGTAAAAGGCAAAATAAAATACCCAGAGAAAGATCTCCAAATATCCTTCCATCTAACTTTTTTATCTACATGCAAAGGTTTCCCAAGATATCTATGTCCAATCTTTCGCAAAAAGGAAGAAGAACTATACAGCTTCAAAGAAAATAAATACAATGTACGAGAATCAACAAAGCGAATTTTAGCTTTTCCTTTCTTTTCTAAATGAAAAAGAGCCCTATAATAATCCTGAGTAGGACATTCGGTAAAAATAAGCACATCCATAAAGGAAAAAGACTAAGCAAGCTTTATAAATTCTCTGAAAAACAGCTTCAAGAATGTACGAAGAAGCTTATTTTAAAAACTATAAAGAACAATCCTTTAAATGGAAATTCTGGGGGAGATACATTCGTAAAAAAACACAAAAAGAGAATAATATTCTTGAAATAGGCTGTACTTATGGATATCTTTTCAAATATTTAAAAGATTACCCAAACAAATATGGTATTGACATTTCTGAACACGCAATCAAACAAGCACGAATGCTTTCTCAAGGTGCAGAATACAAAGTCATGGATGCACAAAAATTAGACTTTAAAGATAACTTCTTTTCTGTTGTTCTAGCAATCGATGTCATGGAGCATCTCAAAAATCCAGAAAAAGGGATAAAAGAAGCCTCAAGAGTCTTAAAAGAAGACGGGCTCTTCATTATGGTCACACCAAACTTAGAATCTTATAGCCGAAAAGTAAAAAAAGACTTATGGTTTGCCTACCAAGATCCTACACACATTTCTATCCTCCAAAAAGAACAATGGATAGAATTTTTAGAAAAAAATAATTTTACAATCAAAAAGATAAGAACTATAGATATGTTTGATATGCTAAATAAAAATATTTCAAGTACAATCAATCTTCTCTCTTATATTCTCAGTATTCCACATTCAAAATCAAAGAAAAGGGATAATCTTCTCATTATTGCAAGAAAGAATTAAGGATGTTTTGAAAACCAATTGACCTTTTTGAGAACCATTACATATAAGAAATAAACGCTTTACTGTCTTGCCCAAAAGTAATTATTTTAATAGGAACACCTACTTCACGCTCTATTTTTTGGAGATACTCACGCAAAGAAATATTAGGAATATAGTCTATGCCATTTTCAAACTGCCTTCTATAATCTTTCGTTGTAAAAGCTGGCCATCCAAGCATAGTCTCATACACAGGAATCTTTTTCTCATAATTTAAACAAGGTATCTTATTTCCATTCTTATAATAAACTGCAACAGGAATTTCATCCATACCACCAAGAATATCTATCTTAGTAATTGCTAAAGAATCCAATCCAGAAGAAACAAGAGAATGTTTTATCATCGGCAGATCCAGCCATCCAACTCTTCTGGCTCTTCCTGTTGTTGTCCCATACTCTCCACCTCTTTCTCGAATATCATCTGCAAAAGAACCTTCAATCTCGGTAACAAATGGCCCTTTCCCCACACGAGTAGTATATGCTTTGGCAACACCAATAACTTTTCCAGCAAATTCTTTTTTGGGATATACTCCAATGCCATTCCAGAATGCAACAGCACTTGTCCCTGAAGACGTTCCTCTTGGATAATATGGCCCATCAACATCAAGCATTTCTGCTTGTGCACACTCACCAAGGATATTATTTCCAAGAATAAGATCATCATATATTTCTTGAGAAACATCACATAAAGAGTCTGTTAAAAATTTAGTTTTATCAACAAGAGTACGAATCTCAACAGTATAACGATCAACTAAAGAAGAATAATCCTGTTCAGATTCATATGCAACACGTGTTGCGTATTTTTGAACAAGAGCCTCAACACGAGCACTATCATCAAAAAAATCAGCTAATCGCACACCAGTTCTATCATGTTTAGAACCATACACTGGTCCAATACCTCTTCCAGTAGATCCTGCTGCATAAGAACCATTCCCTTTTTCATTAAGACTATCAAGATCCTTATGCCAAGGCATGATTACATGTGCACGTGAATCAATCCTCAGTGAAGGATGAATTCCTTTTTCTTTCAATCCAGAAATTTCCTTAACAAGAACATCCAAATCAAGAACCATTCCTCTTCCTAAGAATCCAGGCTTTCCAACAAGAACAGAAGTAGGGAGAAGATTTAATTTGTATGTAACATTTTCATGCACCACAGTATGTCCAGCATTATTCCCACCTTGCGCTCTCACAGCAGCAAGATAATGCCCATTTAATGCTAAATTATGAACAACTCTTCCCTTACCTTCATCACCATATTGTGTACCTACAACGATATCTAGCATAGCAAACTCTTTCTAAGAAAATGGCTTTATAAATTTTTATCTTCTCAAAACTAAAGATACAAAACAAAACGAAAAAAACGTAACAACCAAAAAGAATTTCTTTCTTCTTCTGGAGCAAAAGAAAGGCAATTGCGACAAGTCCCTTCTTTTTCTTTTAAATCAACAAAATTCCAATCCAAAGATTTCTTTTCTACTTCTAATACTGCAAAAGCACTCTCCCTAGCATCTGCTTTCACACAAGAAGCCTCTATGCAGCTATAATCATCACTTAAAGCCAATGCACAATCACTATCTTGGCTGCAAGAAACAAAAAGTTCTGCACGAACAGACATAGTACTCAATAACAAAATGAGCATAATCACTCCTACTTTCATACAACTACAAGAGAATACAGATTTAAAAAGCTAACTATGCAACACAAGTACCAACAAGATTCACTGTTCCAGAAAAACTATGATTTGTTCCTGTAGAAAGATCACTATACTCAATAAAAACAGGACCAAAATCAAAAGGGTCTCCTTCATTTATACAAATCTCTGCAATACTTGTTTCAATTCTTGAACCTGGAAGCAAAGTCAAAGAAAGATTTGCAGTTCTAGAATCCCCAAGAGAAATACTTTGAATACGAATGCTTGTATCAAGATTATTCCGTAAAGTAAACAGAAAATCTCCAGAACTATTCAGAGAATAAGAAATAATACTAATATCAGCACTTTCCCAATAAAGTTCTGAGGCTTCTTGAGAAGAATTTCCAATTTTTGGTCCTAAAATTCCTATAACTATCAGAATCATAATAACTACTACAGCAAAAAGAATAATATATTCTATAGCACCCTGCCCTCTTTTTTCCACTCTTATATCACCAACTAAAACAAGGAAATGCTGCTTTAAATAGTTTCTCACAAAGTAAAGTTCATCAGCTCTTATTCTGTAACTCTCAAAGTTATGCTTTTTAGATATTCCTTATCTTCTAAAGTCATTCCTAAATTCATCGATCATTCTTCTTTAATTGCTTCATGAATTCTTTAACTTTCACTAGATTAATACTTACTTGAAAAGGTTTGACATTCCTTTCACCAACAATGTTCTCTCCTTCTTTTAGCGAAGTGCTAACAATTGCTCCATCTGCATATTCAAAGAGCTCTGTAACATTTTCTTTTGATACCCCACTCCCAAGTATAATTGGGAAATCACTAACTGCATTTCTTGCTTTTTTAAGTTTTTCTAGATTGGGTGCATCTCCAGTCCATCTTCCGGTTAGGATTATACAATCTGATCCTGCTTCTATAGCTTGTTTTGCAGATACAATTAATAGTTTATTTTTATTTAACATTTCTGCATGCTTGACTTGTATATCTGTAAATAAAGCTATTTTCTCTGCATTTATACTTTTGCGATATTCAATAACATTTCTAGAATCACCATAAATCTCACCAAAATCTGTTCTAACATTATCCACAAATACAGGTACTCTTATGAACTTAGCTTTGATTACTTTTGCAATAGCTAACGCTGCTTTGTAATCGTTCCATAATACACTGACTCCGACTGGAAGCTTTGTTCTTTTTATAATCTCACATCCAAAAAGAGTCATCATTGCAATTGTTTCAGCCCCGACTTTTATTTTATGTGGTAAATCGTAATTATTCTCTATAATAATGCCATTAACTCCTCCTTTTTCAAATGCCTTTAAATCAGATAAGGCTTTTTTCAATATTGTTTCTTTATCTGTAAATCCTTCATAGCCAAGCATTGGAGAAAAATGCAGTGCTCCGATTATGGGTTTATTAGCCTTAAATATTTTTTGGAGTATATTTTCCTTCATATTTTTATCTCAAATATATCTGCAATTTCACAGATATCTTTTACCGAATAATCACTTTTTTCATAAGGTGTATCACCTATATAAATAGTCTTCATTCCAACTGCCTTTGCAAAATCAATATCATTTTTCTTATGGTCTCCAATTACAATACATTCAGAAGTGGATAAACTATATCTTTTAACTATCTCCAAGAATGTATTTCCAAAAGACTTACGAAGATCACCTTCTCCAGTTAGAATATTATCTTCAAAAACATCAGATACGTTCAGTGTAGCTAGAACTCTTTCAGCCCAAATTCTCGGTGCATCAGTTAAAACGACAAGCTTAAACTGTTGCTTAAGTATATTTAATATCTTTACTAATTTATCATTTCTTGCTATATGTTTGCTTGCATCAATATCCCATGCCTGTTTAAAATATTCATGGCGATCAATTCCAAATTCTTTTTCAAAGCCTATGCTGAGTTCACAATTATAATCAACTAAAATTGATTCATATATCTCAGTAGCATTATCTTTTGAAACATTTAATTTTTTGCAAAGAAAATTTATAGAATTATCACGCATATCATTATATATTGCTGAACTTCTAAAATTACGCTCATTTAGTTTGTACAACGTTCCATCTAAATCAAATATTAATAATTTTATATTTTCAAATTTACTTTTAATATTCATTTATTATTTCCACCATGCTAATTATAAATTTATTAGCTTGCTTTAAGCCTGAGCAAAATCTTTCTTAAATCTTAACTTAACATATAGTATGCCATGTCTAATTTTTCCTAGTACCACTAAACTTTTGTGATTCACAACTTATTATCTTCTTCTTTCTGTTCTTCAGATTCTTTTTTCTCATGTGCATGATATATATGATGCTCTTCAGTCTTTTTCTCTGTATCAGACCAAAGACCATTCCTAAAAATAAGAAATAAAACTAAGACTAAAATAAACGCTCCAAAAATAATAAGTATCCATGTTTTGTTCAATCCAGACTTTTCCTCACCAACAAGGCCAAGATCTCCTTGAGCTTCCTGATCAACATTAGTCACATCCTGAAGCACAAGATGCACTTGCCCATCAGCAGACACAGAATAAAGAGCAACATTTAAATCAACAATACCATCTTTATTCAAATCTAATTTCATAATATAATCTAAACCAATGAGACCAGGAGTAAGAATGCTTTGTTGATCAATAAAAGGTCCAATATCTACTTTAATAGAACTTGTCCCAACATCCTCTATGATAATAACATGTTCCCCTCCTAAAAGGGAAAAACGAATCTCATCATCATTACGTAAAAAAACAGCCTGCGTAGAAACTTCAGAAAAGTCTACATCATAACTTTCATTTGCAGAAGCAAAGCTAATACTAAGGAGAAAAAGAAAAAGTCCAAAAGCAATCTTCGTATTCATAAAACTTAGAATTTTCTTTTAATTTATAAGCTTTATGACACTAAAAAAGAAAAGAAATATTTATCGTCTTCTACCCTTTGCTACTACTGGGATTGCTTTCTTAGAAAAAATTCTTACAAGAAGCAAAACCACTAAAGCGAGAACAATGACGCCAGCGCTAATCCATATCCAAAGGTAAGACTTCCTTACAGTATCGCCTTCATAGGATGTTACAGATTCAGGCTCTATCCAAACTCCCAGTTTAGCAAAAGTAACATCTGCAAGACCATCTGTAATACCATTGAGGGTAACAAGTAAATCTGTAACACTATCCTCATCAAGATCTATTTCCTTAGATTCACCAATAGCTAATGTAATCTCTTGTGGAGTACTTTCTATAATTAGAGTAACTGTCCCATTTTCCTCATCAACACTAGAAATACTAATGTTATGATCCCCTACAAGCCCACTTTCTACAGAGACAAAGCTAAAGGTATAGACTTCTCCAGCGATCGCAGAATATTGCACACTTCCTTCAATATCCCAAACTTCTGCAGAATCAATACTTACAGGAGTTTCTTCTAATTCAGCAGCTCCTCTCTTAACAGGCTTAACAGCTCCATCCTTAGCTAGTGAAGACTTTCCTCCACCGCCACCAGAAGACCCACCACTACTTCCTCCTGCCCCAACACTAAAGGTTTTTTCCAAAGTAACACTATTTCCTGCATAATCCTGTGAAGTACAACGTACAGTATATGTTCCTTCTCCATTCGTATCAGTATAGGAACCTGCACTTACAGAACTATAACTACTTTGCCCAGGCTTCTTAATACTTAATGCTCCACCTACACCTGGATCCATTCTATCTACTGCACTACAACCCCCAATAGTAACAGCTTCAACTGGAGTCAAAGTTGTTGGACTTAAACTAAAAACAATAACAGGTGGAGTAACATCTACAGTCACAAACTGATTGACAGTCATATTTCTATTATTTGCAGTATCTGTAACAGTAACATTCACAGTATAGTTTCCATCTCCATTCACAGTATAACTCATAAAGAGCCTAGTTGCATCAACGAGGGTTGTTGTATTAAATATCTGTGAACCATTACTTGCATTTGCAACAATAAAAGTCATATTTGCAAAGTTTATTTCTGTAACACTAACATTCATAATAAACGTAGCCACAGTCAAATTACTATTATTTCCTACAGTTGCAGTAGTATGATTTACTAAAGGCCTTGTCGTATCAATTCGAATAGTTCTTTGATCTGAAGTATTAGAGTTATTTGCTAAGTCTACAACAGTAACATTCAATCTATAGACACCATCTGCAAGATCTGAAAAGTTTATTGCTCTATTAGTGCTTCCATTAAACTTCGTTCCATTAATATTTGCATTGGAGCTATTCAAAAGATTAAAGGTAACATTATCAAAGTTAGTTTCCGTATAAGAAACATTTACTCGTATGACACTTGCAGAGATATTAGTATTATTTGCTAAGCTATGATTTGCTGTTTCAACAAAGGTAATCAAAGACCTTGTCGTATCAATAGTAAATGTTCTCTGCTCTGAAGTATTCGTATTATTTGCATTATCAACAACAGTAACATTCAATCGATACACACCATCTGCAAGACCAGTGAAATTAAGAGCTCTTTCAGTACTAATATTATATTTCGTCCCATTAATATTTGCATTTGAACTGTTCAAAAGATTAAAGGTAACATTATCAAAGCGAACCTCAGTATAACTAACATTAACCCTAAATGTACTATCACTTCCCCAATAACTATTATTTGCAGTATTAATTAAACCATTTGCTTCATAGGTTATTAATGGCCTTGTCGTATCAATGGTAAACGTTAGCTGATTAGAAGTATTAGAGTTATTTGCGAGATCAACAACAGTAACATTCAATCTATAAGTCCCATCTGCAAGACCGCTAAAGTTAATTGCCCTATTACTACTTCCATTAAACTTCGTCCCATTAATATTTGCAGTGGAACTATTCAAAAGATTAAAGGTAACATTGTCAAAATTAGTTTCAGTATAAGTAACATTAACTCTAAATTCACTTTGACTCCAATTAGTATTATTACTAAGATCATTTGTTCCACTTGCAGCATATACTATCAAAGCTCTTGTTGTATCAATAGTAAACGTCCTCTGTTCAGAGCTATTCGTATTATTTGCAGTATCAACAGCAGTAACATTTAATCGATACACACCATCTACAAGACTAGTAAAGTTCAATGCTCTTTCAGTACTAGCATTATATTTTGTCCCATTAACATTTACATTGGAACTGTTCAAAAGGTTAAAGGTGACATTATCAAAATTAGTTTCAGTAAAAGAAACATTAACTCTGAAACTGCTATCACTACCCCAATAAGTATTATTCACAGTATTGATTAATCCATTTGCTTCATAAGTAATCAATGGCCTTGTTGTATCAATGGTAAACGTCAACTGATTAGAAGTATTAGAATTGTTTGCTAAATCTACTACTGTTATATTTAATCTATACGCCCCATCAGCAAGACCAGAAAAGTTAATTGCTCTATTAGTACTTCCATTAAACTTGGTCCCATTAATATTCGCAGTGGAACTGTTCAAAAGATTAAATGTAGCATTATCAAAATTTGTCTCAGTATAACTCACATTAAGATAGAAAGTAGACTGACTCCAATTACTATTGTTTATCAGAGAGTTAATATTTGTTTCATAAGTAATCAAAGGTCTTGTCGTATCAATAGTAAAGGTTCTCTGCTCTGAAGTGTTTGTATTTTTAGCATAGTCAACAACAGTAACATTCAACCTGTACACACCATCTACAAGACCAGTAAAGTTAATTGCTCTATTGCTGCTTCCATTAAACTTGGTTCCATTAATATTTACATTTGAACCATTTAAAAGATTAAAAGTGACATTATCAAAATTAATTTCAATAAAAGAAACATTAACTCTGAAAGTGCTATCGCTTCCC
>JAUYPF010000046.1 GCA_030697685.1 bacterium
CCACCTGTAAAGAATAATGCGATGACAATCAAAGCAATCAATGCTAAGACTGCTAATATAATAAAGTTTAAAGAAATATCCATCCCTTTTTTATTAAGTATCACCATCTTTTATGAGTAAAGAGAGTTAGAGATATTTAAAGCTTTCTGTGATTGAGAAGAAATTGCCATGACTTTTGTAGGAAGGATTAGGTATTACACTCTGGACTAGAAGATTGTTCTTCATAACTTACAGGGAAATGTATTTTGTTACTTGTAAAAGAAAGATCACTTGTCGTAGGCATAAACTCTGGGAATGTCTTAAGCGCATCTGTAGGAGAAACCGTTAAGAGATCAACTTTTTCCCCATACCCATACTTTGTTGCTAAGCTTTGTTCTAATTCTTTTAAGGTAGCATCTGACTCTGATTGTATTTCTTGTTCTGTAAGAATATCCCATTCACTCATAAAAACATAGAATGGTCCCTCATCATTAAAGAACTGCCCGTAGGTAGATGGTGCTATTGGAGCAATTTGTGTAGAGAAACTGTCAATAAGTCCTTTTTTTTGTAACTTTAAATCAAAGAGTTTTACTTCATCTGAAGAGAAAATGAGAAGATATCGGTAGGATGTTCCATACTGCTGTGCATAAGCAGGGTCTAGCTTTTCACTGAGGAAATTAAGATCTAAAGAACAAGTACAATCGGTGGTACTTGCAAGACAAGACTTATATTCACTTATAGCCTCTTTTGCAAGAGCTAAAGCACTTTCAGATTCGGTTTTTTCACAACTCGTTGTTGAACATTTGTTACAGTATACAGCATCATCAGTAAAGAAGTTTGTGATATCTAAGAATTCCTCTGTGGAGCGGATAGGTTCAATCGGTTCATAATCTAGACCAGAAACATCCTCCAAAGGATATTCCAGTAAGTCAGTCATAATACAATATTGTCTATCACTTATTTTATAGAGTATTGGAGCTGCTTTTAATTTTGTAGCATACTCATAAGAACTGCCTGTGCTTTTATCTCCATAAAAACCAAAACTATCATCCTGTTCTTTCCAAATAACATACCAATTATTGTCAATATTTTCTCCTATACCAAAAAAAGATTCTTCAGAATTAAAACCTATAGTATCTTCATCTGTCCCTTTAATAAAAAACTGCTCTGGAAACACACAGCCAAGCTCTTGCCCATTGTTCACATTTTTTACCACGAATAAACCTAAGTTATAAGATTCTTGTTCTTGTGCAAGTGGAGCACCATCAGAATCAAATGCAGTTATTGTTAGAGCATTATTACTATTTTGTACAGAAAGATAGGAATTATCAGAGATTTTTCCAATTAGTCCTGCATGACAAAAACAATCACTTGCTCCGCTTGGATTTATAACTGGATCAGAAGAACATTTATTTATTGTTTCTATCAATGCAGCTTGGGTTTTAACTGTGGTTTTTTTTGCGTCTTCAGATTGTTCATCATAGAAAACCTCATCAAAAATATCTGTGATTTGTGAACTAGAATCTGTGAATAAAGTAAGAAAGACTATGACAACGAGAAAAATAACTATGATTACAATTATTGCAGATATTGCTGTGTTTGGTGCTTTTTCTGACATGTTTACTTTCCTAAAATACTTTCACTAAAATAGCTTATTCCTTCAATGATTTTTTCTTTTAGTTGTGTGGAAAAAATGATAATGACTAAAAGAACAATTAATCCAATAATAAGGATTGCAATATATTCCCATGTGAGTTCTGCTTTTTTATTCATTTGGACTTGCTCCATACACTAAACATCCTCTTTCTTCATCTGTTTTGCTTAAAACTATTGGAGTTTGAATTATTCCAGCTAATGGAGAAGGAAAAGTTACTAAAAGATCTTCAAAATGGCCTTTATCAGAACTTGGATCTGTAGATATGAGTATTGCATCTGATTTTTCTCTAAATATTTTATAATCAATAATTTCTACGTCATCATAATAAATAATATAATATTGCTTATTTTTTACTAATTTTCTATTTGCTATCCCTTCTTTATCTTCTGTATCAAAACAAAGAGTTTGATAATATGTTCCTTCTTCAAGATATGCTAAATCAGATTTTGCTATATCTAAGTTTTTCTTTATTTCTCCATCTTTTCTTTGTGCAAGAGAATTAAGGAATTTGTCTAAATCAATATCTTTAGAAACTTGGAATGCATATACTGGATAAACATCATCCTCCATTGTATCTAAATCACATTCTCCCTGTTTATACATCCAGTAGGTATCTCTTAATAAGCCCGCAAACTTTTCTTCAGTGATAGGATCTTCAAGTGTTTCTGAAAAGCATAAAGATGGCATTCCTTTGAATAAGCCACCACTACATTTAATCGTGTTTGTTAACCAACATCCTGTTTGTACTGCGGATTCTTTATTCAAAAGTTCATCTTGAAAGACAATTAAAACCCCTATCAGCATTGCTAAGAAAACTAAACCTAGAATTGCATAAATAATCACATTGAATGCAGGAGCTTCTGCCTTTTTGTTATACCAATGCATTTTTCAAACTCCAAATAAATAAGAGTACCACGACTACCAGAGCAATCCCTGCAATGAGAATAACGATTGTTTTTAGTGCCATCTTTTTAGACCTTCCCTACTGCAAGTGCAAGTAAGTTGAATGCGAATATAGTAATCCCTGCAATAAGAATGTATAACATTGTTCCTCTAAATAAGTTTTTCCCTAGTGTATACTCTTCATTAAGCTTGTCTACTCCGTTTTCAATGCCATTTGCATGGATGGTTAAAACAATAACCATTTCAACAACATACAGACCAACAATGGCTTGTAGGAAGTAGGGTGAAATAAGTTTTTCTAAAGGAAAAATATTTGCTAAACCTGATGCTCCTGATAATAACGATCCTCCACCAGTTGTTGCTTGTCCTAAAGATTGTGAAAGAGAACCAATAATAGTTGTTATCATTGCACCAATACCGACAACAATCCCTGCAATCAAAGGAGTGAGGAAAGAAACTTGTGATTTCATGGAAGAGGTTATTTCAGAGAGAAGATCTTTTAATCGTTCAGATACTTTGTAAATCCTATCTAAATAATCTGCAATACTTAAGAGTGCTTTCGAAACAACTTGAGGGCCTTTTCGTGCAGACTCTACTAGAACTTTCATGGTACTTTCAATCAAAGAAGAAGGATATCTAGTGATTGCACCATTCTTTTCATTGAATATTGCATCCTGCAGATTCATTCCCTGCATACGAATATTATTATCAACAATGCCTAGGAATTTTCCTGTTGGTGTTCCTGAAAGACCCTGAGAGACTTTACCAAAGGCCATCTCTGCAGGCATGCCACCGCCAATTCTATTTCCTAATTGAAATATTGCTCCACGAAATTCTGTTTCTAATTTTTGTGTTTCTTCTCTAACTTTAATTACACGATTTGATTTTATTTGATAATAAACCCCTAAAGATAATGCAAATGCCATGGGAATAAATAAACTGAGCATTGTTGCACCCAGACCAAATGGTCCTACAAGTTCACCTTCATCTGTTTCTCTGTAATCCAGAAGAAGGATATTATCTGTAAGATACATTTCAGCATTAGGATCGATAAAATGTAAGAGAATAGGGGCTAAACCAATAATGATCATAATAAAAAATACTGCGAAGGCAATAACTTTTGGATCAATCAGGAGATTTCCTAATTGGAATTTTCGCATATCTTCAAACTGTGGAAGGGAAGAAATATCTGATTGTGCATAGCCAATAGGGCGCTTTGCTAAGATAGTGTAACCAATATAGAAAACTATGAAAGGTAAGAGAACATTATATAGTAAAGCAATGTGATACCACTTCACTCCAAGGAAAGAACCCATTAAAGGAAGAACAATTAATCCTAGGATTGGTAAGATAACTCCCAACATGTGAAGTGTAGTAATTGGAGATTTTACTTCTTGTGCGTAATGCAACATGCTATCATAGGTACCTTCAAGAATCACATTCAATGCTTTTTCTAAGAGTTCTATTCTTCGTGTTTCAGAAGATTCTACTAAAGAAGATTCTATCAGATGAAAAGACTCCACAAATGCTAAGTTATAATCTTTCCAACCCTCTAGATAAATGTCTAAAGATTTTTGTATAGTTGGATATTTGTTTGTTTCTACATCCCAATAGACTTTTCTCAAATCTAATGCTAAAGGATTTCCTACATGCTCCCCTGCAAATTTTATTGCGTGTTCTAAGTTTGAAGTATGGCGCATGTAAATGACAACATAAAGAATACAAAGAACCATTTGATTGGATGCTTGCAATCTTCTTTTTTGCGCGATATGAATGGGATAATTCGATAATGGTTTTAATAGGACAATGCCCATGACAATGAGAAAAAGTGCAAGGAATATTTGTGTAGAGTCAAAAAGAAAAGAGACGAAGCCTATGAAGAAGCCTAAGAAAATGAAAGAAAACATGACGAGAATTGCTAAGGTGTATACAGATGCAGGAGTTACATCAAGATGTGT
Organism: bacterium; assembly: GCA_030697685.1. Lineage (GTDB taxonomy): Archaea > Nanobdellota > Nanobdellia > SCGC-AAA011-G17 > GW2011-AR17 > JAGVZZ01. The sequence goes on from JAUYPF010000046.1 coordinate 4,498, forward strand.
TGATTCTATTGCTTGTTCTACTTTCTTTTGATATTCTTTATTTGTTGGTGCTAAATCAATAATGGAATGTGCAAATTTACATGCACGTTCATAGAGAGAATTTTGCAGATGCAATGCTTCTGCTCGAAAAGTATTGTAATCTTTTGTGAAGACCCCAGCAGAAGGCTGATCCATAGAAGACTCGAACTTAGAGCCTAGCTTTGCCCCATACTTGTCCATTACTTTTTGAAAACGAGGATCTATAGACACCATCTTTGTACTTTTTACAGGAAAAGAAGTTTATATATCTTTAGGCAACAAAGATTATAAATAGAGAGTTTATTTTTCCTTTTATGGATACAGAAAAATTCTTTCATAATACACCGATATTTGCTATGCTGCATCTTGCTGGAGGGAATCCTTTACGACAGGCATTAGAAGAATTGACTATTTTTGAAGAAGAGGGTGTTGATGGTGTTATTGTTGAAAATTATCATGCGGATGTAAGGTGTGTTGAAGAAACACTACGAACAATTCAGAAAAGAGAAACAAAACTAGAAGTAGGAGTTAATGTGCTTCCAAATAATTATAATATGGCATTTTCTTTTGCAAATAAGTATGGCTGTTCTTTTATTCAACTGGATTATGTTGCTGGAAGCTATACAAGAGCAGTTGATGGAATAGATCTAGGAAAATATATTTCTGCTAAAGGTAATACATTAACTTTTACTCTTGGAGGAGTTTGGCCTAAATACTATACGCCTGTTCTGGGTTCAGATTTAGAAAAAGATCTTCGTAAGGGAATGGAGAGAGCAGAAGCTATTGTTGTTACAGGAGAAGGAACCGGTATGAAAACACCTATGGATAAAATTCAAAAATTTAGAAAAGTTCTTGGGGACTATCCACTTGTTATTGGTGCTGGACTTACTCCCAAAAATGCACGAGAGCAGCTTCTTAT
>JAUYPF010000049.1 GCA_030697685.1 bacterium
TTAACAAAGTTAGGCATAGAACAAGCAAAAAAATTATCATTAAGATTAAAAGATGAAAAAATAAGTGCAATATATTCTAGTGATTTAACTAGAGCTTCTGATACTGCAAAAGAAATAGCAAAATTCCATCCTAATGCAAAATTATTCTTTGTGCAGGAATTAAGGGAAAAAGATCAAGGAAGTCTAAGTGGAAAATTAATTAAGGAAATTGATTGGAGCAAGTCACGAGATACTGAAAAAAGCGAATCAATGTTAAAAAGGGCAAAAACAATCTTAGAAAAAGCATATACACAATACAAGGGGCAAACAGTTATATTTGTATCTCATGGAGGTTTAATATGTGTCTTAACAGCCCTCTTGATGGATAAACCTTTAGAGACTATTAAAAAAAATGGGCCCTCAGTAAATACTGCAGTAAGTATATTTGAAATTAAAGATGATAATCATTATGATGTAATTCTAATTAATTGTGGCAAACATTTAGAGTGACTGGACTGACCCCATTTTAGTGGACAGTAAGTTAAGATACTCCAACTTATTTAGTTTTTCCAACCAAATAGAAAACTCATCGTTTTTGTAGCGTTGTTTTTTTGTTGAGCCCCTGCCGGCGATTGAGGCCAACGATGAAGGACTACGGAATTCTAGCTATTTTTAGAAGTACATAAAGTACAAGGATTAGGCTTAAATAGTACTACTTATTAGGAGTTACTATGAGAGATCCGAAAAAGACTTTAGAAGAACTTTTAGAAAAGAGGGTTATTACTGGTTACAATATATTTGATAGGCCATTAGAAAGACAAACTTACACCTTTATTCTTTCTAATCTACATGAAACTGGAGCATACATGGAAGATGTTGAAAAAGACCTTAAAAGTCAAGGATATTCTCATTTTGTTCCTTTTTCCATAAGAAATAGAGATACTGTTTTTCATTGGAAACCCAATTATAACATTCGTGATAGTAGAGGAAATCTCTGGATAAATTTGCGAATTCGAGATAAAAACAATTATTTAGATTTAGGGAGATATGCAGGAAAAACTTTGCCACAATCAGGCGTAAGTGAGGAATATTGCAGACAACTTGTAGGTGAAACTAAAGGGTATGAGATTGCGCTTTTCTCAGATGAAAGAGAAGAAATTGTAAATCTGGCTTCACTTTTTATAATCAAATCTATAGAAGGCTTATTCTCATGGAGAGATGCATATGATACACCTTTTATACTCATAGAAGGCTTAGATGAAGACTTAGAAGGTTTTGAAAGAGTAAAGGGCTATTCATTATTTAAGGAAGGCAAAGAATGTTTCTTTATATCAAGGGAAGAAATTCCTGAAAATTTAAGAGCTGACTTTGTTCAGAAAACCTGTTTTGTAAATCAAAGCTTTTTTCATACACAATTCAAACCTACAAAAGATATTTAAACAAAAGAAGCTATACTATAAATCATGATATCGCTCAATTTAGACCCTCAAACAAGAAGAGTTTTTGATAGAGATAAAAATATAAGAAATTTGGAAGGTTATTTTCATTTCGGAAATCAATCTCCAAAGGAAGTATTACTCCTAAAACCTTCTCTTGCCAATAAAGCAATAGGTCTCTTAAACAAAATTCAAGAAATAACTGGGTCTGAATATGTTTTCCTTCACATCCAGGGAGGGCCTAGCGGTGGAAGTTATTGTGTTCCCCGCCCAAAAGACTATAAACCTTCAGAAGCAGTACATTCTGTTTTAGGTTGCTATGATCGAGCATATTTCCAAAAATTTTTAGAAGGATAAAACTCATCTTAAGATTTATTTTTAAGTGGCTAATAGAGATACATTCACCTTCTATGGCTCTTTCTCTCAATAATACAGGAATACTCACTGTTTTCGTTGATTTTTTGTTGAGCCTCTGCCAGCAACTGAGGCCTGGAGCGAAGCGACGACAGAATTATTTGAAAAAAAATTAAGAGGAAGTTTTTGCTAATTCTTCATCAATTGCCAATTTGAATACAGCAAATTCTTGACTTCCTATAACTGTCTGTTCACCAATAAAGAATGTTGGTGTTCCTTTTACTCCAAGAGCTACTCCTTCTGCTTGATCTGCTGCTACTTCTTCAGCCATTATCCCAGAGTCTAAACATTCATTGAAAGCTGCTGTATCTAAACCCAGATTCACAGCATATTGTTTAAGATCTTTCACATTTAATGCATCTTGATTCTCAAAAAGCATATCATGATAAGCTGTAAAGTCCCCTTGTAGATTTGCACATTCCGCTGCTTCTGCTGCTTTTTGTGCATATGCATGCTTTGGAAGCAAGTAATTTTTGTAGACAATATTTACATCATCTGCATAGTCTGCAAGCACTAATTTCATTGTCCAATAAGTTTGTCCGCAATAAGGACACTCAAAATCTGAATATTCTACGATTGTTAGTGATGCATTTGCATTTCCTAATACTGGATCATCAGCAGCTTCTACAGCAAAAGTTTGTGTTTCTTCAAACTGAAAATCACTTATGTCTATTGCACTTGGAAAAAGTAAATCACCATTTTTTGTGATATAAAGTGTTGCATTTTGTTCTTCATCAGATACTGTTGAAATAATATTTACCTCTAATTTATAGACATTATTCTCTTCTGTTGCAGATTCTAAATTTGCAGTTGCAAAACCTGCAAGAAGATTTTGATTAAGAAAAGCTAAAGCTTTTTCTGAAGCTTTGTCTTGTGATTGTTCTGTTACTCTTCCAGGTAAACCATACATATAAATACCAACAATAATTATTAGCAGAAGTAATAAGGTACTCCATTTCCAAAATCCTGATTGAGCCATTCTATTCCTCCTTACATTTTCTTTATGTTCTGTTAAAAAAGCATCTTTATCCATTCTTGATACCCCCCTCAGAATGAGAGAAAATAAAAAGAGTCTATTTAAAGATTTATGTTTTTTATAATCATAGCCTATTTTTAAGGAAAAAGAACATATACATTCTCGAAACATAGTTTTTATAAAGCATCTTTATATCAAAAGCGCATATGAGATTGTTTGATGAAACTTTAATGAAAATAATACGAATAAAATAAAAATTGTTTAATTTACGGAGGCGCTCTTATGAAACTACAAGAAATTTTTACACAAAAGGAATATTCTGCTATAGAAGTAGATAAAATTGTATATGCCAGAGATGCTTCAGAGTTTGAAGGAAAATGCCAAGCAGTTGTATGGCCAACAAACAAAGAGCAGCTTGTGAATATGCTTAAGTTTGGAATAAGCGGTGGTGTGCACTTTACATTGCGTGGAGCAGCAATGAATACTTTAGGAGCATGTGTGCCTGCACAATCTGTTGTGGTTGATATGTCAAGGATGAATAAAATTCTTGAATGGGGTTCAGATTTTGTTGTTGTAGAAAGTGGAGTAGTATTAAGCGATCTTCTGCGAAGTTTAGAAAAAAAGAAATTATTTTTTCCTGTTAAACCTTTAGAATATCCTGTCTGTACTATTGGTGGAATGCTTGCAATGAATAGTTATGGGCTTGATACATATTATGGGCCGATAGCCTTGTGGGTTGAAGAGCTTGAAATCATTGATGGAAAAGGAAATAGAATACTTGTTTCTGGTGCACAGATGAAAGATTTTGTTGGCATGGAAGGAAGTACAGGAGTTATTTATAGTGCGAAATTGAAATTGCTTTTTGAGCCTAAAGAGAAAACTGTTTCTATTTTCAAATTTAATACACTCACTGCAATGATGGATAAGGTTCTTATTCTTGATAAAAATCCAAATGTTCTCTCTATTGAATATTTTGATGAATACTGTTCTAGTTTCTTACAATTAGGACAGGCTTTGCACTTGCTTGTTGAATATAATAATGATTCTGGTCTCATAAAAAACTCTGAAGAAATTGTAAAGATTGACGAAATGAAGGAAAAATTGCAGGATATTCTTGTGAATAAAAAATATACACAAAAAGAAGACCCAAAAATTCCTCTTGAACAAATAACTAAATTTCTTCATTGGACACAGAAGAACGGTGTGCCTTGCTTTGGACATATGAAATTGCGTATACTTCATCCATGTCTTCGAGAAGGATCCAAACTTCATTCAGAAATGTATCCTCTTATTCATAGTCTAGGAGGAGAAGTTGCTGGGCAATATGGAATTGGTATTAAAAGAAAAAGATTTTTAAGTGCGGAGAAAAAAGCAAAATACAAAATTCTCAAAGAAAAATATGATCCAGATAAGATACTTAATCGAGGTGTGTTACTTGATTAATATTTTTGAATTGCTTCCAAACAATAATCAAATCTCTTTGGAATATAATCCCAAAGATCTAGTTGGCTTGCTTCAATAAATAATGATCTTCTTTCTTCATATGGTTCTTCTGATACACGAAACTCTCCACTTTTAAACATTGTTAAAAGATCCTCACAACGACCTTGCAAGTCTAAATAGACTTCCATTTGTGCAAAAGTGTAAGTTGATTCTTTAATAGTTTCTATAGTTTCTACAATTTTTGTGTTATGCGCACAGCTTATAAGAATAAGTGCTAAACTCACTTCTTTTCTTCTCATTTAAGAATCTCTCCAGATTTTCTTGACCATAAAACAAAGTCTAATTCATCCATGCCTATGCCTAATTCCCTAGAGAATTCTCTTAATTCTTTTTCTAATAGAAGATATTTATTTTTGTTCATCGTAGGAATTTCTTTAATTAGTCCAAATTCCTGCATTGCTCTAAGTACATGTTTATCTAAAATTGCGTAGCCGCTATGACCCATGTTTCTGAGAAAATGAGAACTTTCTTTATAGCCAAAACCTTTTATATTCTCTGCAAGATACTCTCTATCAAATTTTATAGAAACATTTTGTGCGAGGAAAATATATTCTGCTCTTTTATTATAAAAACGACAACGAAGCTCATGTAATTTTTCTCTAATTTCCTGTTCTGAACCTGTAAATATTATATCTCCAACTCCATCCATTACTCTACTTGCCATTTTTGAAGAAGTGTTTGCTGCAAGCAGGCAAAAGCATAACTCTTGAAATGTTTCTTTTTTATTACGAGGTTGTTTGAACTCTTTTAGACGAGATTGAATTGCTGGCTTGTGCTTTTCATAATGTTGGTATAATTCTTTCCACTTCTCTGAGGACTTCTTCCCTTGTAAGTTTTGTTGTGTCAATATAGGCATCATAATTCTCTCTTTTGTCAAGATCTATATTATATATTTTTATGTATCTTTTTCTATCTGTTTCCCAACGTTCTTTATTTCTTCTTGCAAGCTCTTCTTCCGTTTCTACTTTTGCTTCACTTTCTCTTGGTTTGAGAAAAATTCTTCGTGCACCTTCCTCATAAGAAACATCTAAAAATACTTTTATTGCATCAGGAATAAAATGGAATGCTAATCTACTATCAAAAATAAAATTATCTTCTGTTTTTCCAATCTTTTCTGTTTTTCCATCAAGTTCCCTATCAGTCTCTTCTGGTGTCACAGAAGAAAAAGCTTCTATTGTATAGCCCATCCCCATAGCTATTTCTCTCATCATATCACCAGTAGAATAATGCTTTAGATGATATTTTTCTGCAAGTGCTTTTGCAATAAAAGATTTTCCAGAACCTGCACGACCACCTAAAGTAATTTTCATTTTATAGTACAATAGCCAATTAATCTAAATCTATGACCGACAAGACGAGAGACTGTAACTTTATCTGTTTTTTCTGCACAGACAGGTAACTTTAATTTTACCGTAAAAAAACTCTTTGATAATTCTGTTACCAAACCTACTGTGGTGGAGGAATTCACATTCAACATAAGATTCTCCCCTTTCTTAATAGGCTCTACTTGTAATTCTTTTTCTGAACCAACAACACGATCAAGCAAATGAGGAATGAGTTGTAATTCTAAATAAACTTCTGGAAGATGTCCAAGATGTCCAACGACATTTCCTGTGAGAGAATCTGATTTTACTAATGCTGGATCAAGTGCAGTCAAGAGTGCAATAGAAGCGCCAGGCTGTGCTTGTTTGAGATCTTCATTTCCTGTTTTTATTTGGACAATGGATGTTGTTAAAGGAAGCCAAGAAACTTTTCCTTCTCTTTCTACTTTTCTTCCTGGACGAATTTCTATTGCATCCCCTCGTTTGAAAATTCCTTGTTTTAATGCACCACCAAGAACTCCACCAATAATTTTTCTATATAATGTTCCTGGTTTGTTAATATCAAAGCTTCGTGCAATGAACATGAGAGGAGATTTTTTGAGGTCTCTTTTTGGTGAAGGAAATTGTTCTTCTATTGTTTGAATCAAAAGATCAATGTTTACATTATTTTTTGCGGAAATAGGAATTATAGGAGCATTTTCTGCAAGAGAGCCTTTCACAAATGCTTTAATTTGTTTGTAATTTTCTAGTGCATCTTCTTCTGAAACCAGGTCAATTTTATTTTGAACAATAATGATATTTTTTAAGTCAGAAATTTGTAAAGCCATGAGATGTTCTTTTGTTTGTGGCTGCGGACAAGGCTCATCTGCTGCAATTAATAATAAGGCGGCATCCATGATTGCAGAACCGGAAAGCATAGTGGCCATTAAGGTTTCGTGTCCAGGTGCATCAACAAAAGAAACAGCGCGAAGAAGTTTTGCTTTGCCTTCACAATTTGCACATTTTTCACTTGTGCCAAAAGCTTGCGGAGCTTTACATTTTTCACATTTGTAAAAAGATGCGTTTGCATAGCCCAAACGAATGGTAATTCCTCTCTTTACTTCTTCAGAATGTGTATCTGTCCATTTTCCAGAGAATCTTTCTGTAATGGTCGTTTTTCCATGATCTACGTGACCTACTAGGCCAATACTAATTTCTGGTTGCTGGTACTCCAATTCCTTGATTTCTTTCTTTTCTTGTTTTACTTCAGGAGTTTTTGTTTTTGCCTTTGGAGCCATGGGAATGACAAAATTTTAGAGGTATATAAAGGTATCTTGGGGCAAATTATTACGGAAACATCGCCTATTATTAGGATTATGAGAAGTTTAAATGACAAAAAAATCTGTGGAGAGACAGAATATAGTCTAGGTTATAACAGAGGTGTGATGCGACTAGCTATCCTCTGTAAGGAACCAAGGAGTATCGGACCATCCTCTTCTAGAGTAAAAGTATAATGTGGGTAGATTTGGCAATAACATCAAAAATTGTTACAACAGCATCAGGAAGAACATGTACTTGTGGAAGTGGAAGATTTTTTCTCCATAGCATTCGTACAATGGCCAACCTATTTTGCATAATAGCCTCCTGTTTTTGCACTTCCCCTAAATTCTATTTTGTTTTCCATTTTTAGTTCTTTTAGTTGTCTCTCAATTGTTCTTTTTGAACTATTCAGCGCATGCACTATATGTATCGCTCTTTTTCCAGGGTTTCTTTTTATGTATTCTAACAGATTTACACCGCCAAATACACCGCCAAATACACCGCCATTTAATCCGCCAAACTCTTCGAGTCTAAAGAATATCACTTTAAACCCTGTTGATGTCTTCTCAAAAGTTACTTTAACACCAGCCTGTTTACAAAGTTCGTACATTCTTCTTATACCAGAACCCCATTTTTCAATATCTTTGCTTAAAAAAAGCGTGTTAGCAATTAATGGATTTCTTAGGACAGACTCACTTTTTCCCTGGAGGTAATCCTCTGGATCTTTATCTTCTGGGAATTGCCCCACATTAAATATTTCTATCCTATCTTTGTAAAAAGCAATCTCGTTTCCTTTCCGTATAGAATAATCTCTATGGCATAAAGAATTCACAATAGCTTCTTCTATTGCTCTTAATGGAATCTCTGGAATTTCTTCCCTTCCTTTATCTGTTAAATGTGCTCTCCAATTCATATGTTCTTTGACATACAACTCTGCTTGTTCTTTTAAAGAAAAAATATTTCCTCTAAACTGATGTAGATCTAAAAAAGTAAGTTTATCCTTTCCAGCAAACACGGCTGCTTGTATTTCTGCAGTATTATCCTCACAAAATAATAGTTCGGTTGCATGCAATAACTTTTCCTCTTTGAGTAAATGAAGTTTTCTCAGAACATCTTTTACATTTGTAAAGGTAAAACTTATTCTCTTTACTTCATTTGCTTTTTGAATACACTTTTTTAAAGTTTCTTTGTTTACTTCTTCGATTTTCTTGTTTGAAATTTGACTTTCCCATGTATGCTCAGAAAATTTTAGAATGAGCTTCCTTAACTCTAGAGCAGAAAGTTGTTTATCTTCATCTGCAACTCGCATATATGCCCTGCCAAATGCAAAATACGGTACATTCTCTCCAGAAAAACTAACTTTTATGCATTTTTTGTTTTCAATGATTTCAGTTTTAATTTCAGGGTATAATTTTGGTTCAATATTGTCTGAAATTGTTTTGGAAATATCTCTTAATGTTTTTTCTGAGACCTCTTGTCCAATCACCAAACCATCATTTTTTATCCCAAAATATAATTCACCTTTTTTATGCTTATTTAGAATTGCTACTAGGGATATTATCGCTTCTTTGAGCTCAGATGTAGATTTTTTTAGTTCTGTATACTCATTTTCTTTTAGCATATATTCCTTCTCCTAAAGTTAATGGTGTTTTCATTGGCGGCACCTTCTATAATACAGTATATAGAACAAAGAAAGATAATAGACTAAGCCATGTACTGTACATATTTTATATAGCTCTTTTTGTCAAACCTGAAAAATAGAAAATAGTGCAAGAACCCTAGAGTAATCAGTCGTCTTTGTTTTATTCTTGTTTGCCTGTGACATAGACATGATCATTGTCGACTTCAATCTCAATCTCTGTGAGGTTATTTATCACAATATCATTCCCTGGAAGAAGATAGTCCACATTCAAGCCTTTAATGACTACTTTGTGTATTTTCTCAAATTCCACTACATCTTTTGGGCCCTGAGCGTTTAAATGAGGGTTATTTTCGTCAAACAAACTAATAAAACAAGATCTTCGAAGAAAATCGTCGTCGGATGACTTTTTTCTTGCGATGAGAACACTTTTTGTTTTATACTTCATGGCATATTCCTCTTGGAATTATGATGAAATGCCTATTCTGCCTTTGCATCTTCTTTTTTTCCAAAGATGTCATCCAAAGGTTTTTGGCCATATTTTTTGACAGAGAGGTTTAACTGTGCTGTTTTTACAGTAACTTGATTTCCGCAGACTGTTTTTCTTTTCTTCATACCTTTTCTATCAATTTTTACTCCTACTCCAGAACCAAGCAATGCTTTTTTCCGGATGGGACCTTCAATATCATTACGCATTGGAAATCCAGCGAAATCACTGCCACCGCGAATTTGTAATTCATAACCCTCGAGGCCTAAGAAATCTCCTCTAACTGTCTCTCCAATCTTTTTTCCTACTAAACTTTCATCTTCTAAAGCCTTTTGATAGGTTTTTCCAGTTTTTGTGTCATTTATGACAAATCGTAATTCAGCCATTTTTTCATATTTTAGGGTTTTTAGCAGCTTTATAAAGTTTTTGATAGTCTTTTCCTGCTATTTTGAGGTGTTGCTTTTAGAGAGTTCCATCCTCTGGAAAAAATTTATCTTCAAGACCCATCTTTACACGCCCCAGAAATTATTTGCTTTTCTTTTTATTTCTGCAAGCTCTTTTAAGACAGTTATTTCTTCTGGTGTAAGAAGTTTTTTGAATTCTTTTAATTTTCTAAAAGTTTCTTCAGTTATGTCCACATAATAGATTTCTTCTTCGTGAATTTGCCGACCTGCTGTCACTCCAGGCAAAGAAATAGCAACTTGTTTTCCACGCTCTGCTTCTGCAACAGATTCTCTTTCATACTCAACTGTTTTAATATGCGCAAGAACATCACCATTCTCTTTTATCAAATCAGTATCTGGACGCAATGTTCCTTGCAGCACTTCCACACCAATTACACAAGGATTATTCTGACGAAAGGTACAGCCACGAAGATATTTTATTTTTGCAGGGCGAATGAGACCAAGTAATTCTTTTTGCTCTTCTTTTTTCTTTTCTGCTGCAATCCATGCTTCGAAATCATCAATGAGCTGGTAAATTACATTATGAGAAATAATTTTTACTCCTTCACCTACTCCATTAACATTAAAACAAAGAATGACACGTTCATATGGATCTTCAGAAGATGTTGCAGCTGCAATATCTTTTTTTGTCACATTTCCTACAGATGCTTTCTTGATAGGAATATTCTTTTCTTTGAGCATGGAAATAAGCGCTTCTAAAGATCCAAGCGTATCTGCTTTTACAAGAATACCATTTTCTTCTGTTTCAATGACCACTTCATCTACTTCTTCTTGTATTTTTTCACGTAATTCAGATTCATTTTTGTCTATAACAAAGAGAGGCATGCCAGAGACTACTTCTTTAATGCCAACTGCAGTAATTTTTACCCCAGCTGCTGCATGCACTTCTTTGATTGCAATATATTTTCCTTTTTCATCAGATAAAAATAAGCTTTTGATTTTTGTTACAATAGGCTCATAGAGGCCACCAATAATAATAGAATCACCAACTTGTATTTTTCCTTCATAAATAATTGCATCCAAAGTTATTCCCAAACCTTGTTCTTCTTTGACTTCTAAAACTGTGGCTTTTCCTGGAGCATTCTGATCTGTATGAAGGTTTTGTTCAAGAAATTTTTGTGCTAAACCAATAAGAACCATGAGCAGCTCTGGGATACCATCTCCAGATTTTGCAGAACAAGGAATCATTGCGATAGTCTTTGTATAATCATCAATACGATCAAAACGATCTGCTTGAAAACCTAAGTCGTAACATTTTCCTACAATCTCATACAATTTTGTTTCTATTGCTGTTTGCACTTGTGGAGATTGTTTGGAGATTATATCTAAAACAAAAGGAGATTGAGCAGGACGCCAAGACTGAATAAGATCAATTTTATTTAATGCAATGACAAAAGGGGTTTTGTATTTTTTTAGGAGAGCAATACATTCTTCTGTTTGAGGTTTTATTCCCTCATTGATATTAATAACCAGAATAGCAATATCAGCAAGGTTACTCCCACGTTTTCTCATATTTGAAAAAGCTGCATGACCAGGAGTATCAATGAATACTATTCCTGGGATAGTAATATTTTTATTTTTTAGTAGGTCTCCACAAATTTTCTGTATTGTTTTTAGAGAGACTGCAGAAGAAGAAATCATTTGGGTTATCGCCCCTGGTTCAGACTCAACTATAGCAGTTCTTCGTATGCAATCCAAAATCTTGGTTTTACCATGGTCTACATTTCCCATTACTACTACTAAAGGTTGTCTGAGCATTATACTTCACAGCTGATGGGAACAGAGTCTATTATATAAAGGTTTCTTCATAAATTATCCTATGGAAAAGTAAAAATTTATCCTAAGAAAAGGTTTATAAATTAGAGTAAAACTGAAGTTTTTATGAATAAAGAAATAACGCTTGAAGAACTGGCAAAAAGTATGCATACTATTTTTGTAGATGGTACTATTTATGATAAAGACATTTCTACATCCTCTACTGAGAATGGGACTTATTCAGGTGAAGGATTTATTGCTCAAAGCTATAATGCAATACGATTTGGTGGGGAAGATCTATTTTTAAGGCAAGAAGTATATATTGGAGGGATATTTGAATGTCTAAAGAATAACGAGAATATTCATTCTCCACCATCTATTCTAAGGGAATATAAGTATTTTATAAAGTTAATCAGAAAACAAGTGCTTTTTCTGAGGAATAATAAAATTAGGCCAAATTTATTAGAAAGCTTGGAGAAAATATTAGAGGGTCATAAAATGGTACTAAACCTTCTCACTGATCGTGTTCAAACAGACACAAGTGACAAATTTTCTTTAGCTTACTTTCTTCTCCAAAATAAATTTCACAAACCATGCTCAGGATATTTTAAAAAAAGAAGGCTCATTGAAGAAACTTCTGAAGCTGATGCACAATTAGTAAGTTTTGCTGTTGATGAAGCAATGATTAGACATGAACCAGTTGCTATTCTCACAAATGATTTGGATATTCCTAATATGCTATATAATTTGGTTCTTTCTGATGGTGGAGAATTAGGCAGAGAAATAGATGTATCTGTATACTTTCCATCATATAAATTATGGCCTGGAAATTTTGATTTAGAACTTATAACAAACTCTAAAGGATATGCCCATAGAGACCTTAAAGCTTATTCAAAATAAGTATAAATCTATCTCTAGAATTTACTTCTTCTAAAATTAAAACGCTTTTTTTAGAAATAAATCAATAACAAAAGATATTTAAATGTCAAGGCTTTCTTAAAAAGAAATAATTATTATAAAATATGGGAGGAAAAGAACATGGCAAAAGGTGAAGCAAAGGCAATGTTTGGAAGATGGGCATTTCTCATCGGTGTTGTTTTGGCCGTAGTTTTCGGGTTCATCTCTGCAGGAGCATGGTTAGCATGGTTACTTGTAGTGATTGGACTTGTCGTCGGTCTTGTCAACATTAGTGATAAAGAAATTGGCGCATTTCTAACAGCTGGAACTGTCATGGTATTGATGGGTTACTTTGGTGGACAAACACTATCTAGTGTAGTTTATTTGAGTGCTATTTTCAATAACATTTTGACATTATTCGTACCAGCAACTATTGTTGTTGCAGTGAAGTCCGTACTTTCATTAGCACGAAACTAAGCTGAGAACACAGGCATATTTTTCTTTTTTTTATTTAATTATTCTAATGGAAGTTTTAGTTGTGTATATCCTTGATTTCTATACCTTCTTGTTTGTTTAGGAAAGGCTCTCTGTGTTATTCTGTCGTACACTCTTGGCTGTATATGAAATCCTTCAATAATCTCTTTTAGAACTTCAGGCTTTGCTCTCCATCGTCTTCCTATCCATTCAATAATACATTCCCAATTAATATTTGAAATATTTTGTTGATAGGATTTTGCAGGATAAAATACATGCGCAAGTTCATGGCAAATTGTTATGTCTCTCTCTTTTGTTTTGAGATCTTCCCTATAAATGATTTTCTTATCAAAGGTTACTTCTCCTAAGGACATAGGAAATCCTTTTTCTACTAACCAATTAGTTTTTACAAGAAAATCTATACAGTATTTATCTGGTTCTAGGAAATCATCCCAGATTTTCCATTGAAGATTTTGTTCTTTTAATGTAGAAACATAGTTGTGTAGCTCTCTCCAGGATGCAGCTGATGCGATCATTATAGAAAGAATTTAGAGATTATTTAAATATTAATCCATTCTTGTAGGATAGTAATCTTCTTTTCTTCCAGGATTTTCACATTGTGTCTGAAAAGCATCATAGCTTGCTTTATCATAGATCCATGGTTTTATTCTTAGTCTTGTAAGAGTATGCCTTAATAATTCTGCATCTGCTCTTGCTTGACGAGAAAGCCATTCTACTCTTATCGTATTTATTTTTTGTACATGCTCTTTTTTATCAAAGCCATCATCAAGAGAGTAGCCATGCCAAACATGCATCAATTCATGAAAAATGGTTTTGTCTCTATTATATGGTCTCAGAAGGTTATGAATTTGTATATTCGCATATTTTCTAGGGATAGTCTCTTTATCTTGACTTCTCGCATATCCATATGCACCCTCTAATTTTAAAAATTCTACTTGTAAACCCAAAGTGATAAGTTGATCTAAAGACCCACAGGTAAAAGGTCTTACATCAATTTTTTCCCAGAACAAAGAATTTTTTTGATGATCGTGTTGTACATAGAGGTCAATGGTTTTCCAAGAAGCTTGTGTTGGATATCTGAGATTCATAAAAAGTGAAAACTAACATTACCTTAAATATTTTTTCTTTATTTTTTTTTGAGGGGAGTATTTTCTCTTCTTTCTTTACTCTTCGTTCTATTTTCTTGATATCTTGTTCGGGAGGTTCAGAAAAATGGTCTAAATTCCAATAAAATCTTCTTTGAACTTTTCAAACCAGCCTTTTTCCACAGAAAGTTTTTCTTTATTTTCAGAAGCTAATTGCTCTAAGAGTTCTTTTTGTTTTGCAGAAATTTTTGATGGTGTTTTTACTTGAACACGAACGAGTTCATCTCCAGTGCCATGACCATTGACATTCTCCACACCTTCATCTTTCAATCGAAGAATCGTTCCAGATTGTGTTCCAGCAGGCACTTTCATTTTTACTTCCCCACGAATCGTTGGAATAGTGACTGTGTCCCCTAATGCTGCTTGTGAAAATGAAATAGGGAATTCTACATAAATATCATCAGCTTTTCGTGCAAAGATATCATGTGGAGTTACGAATATTTCTACAAATAAATCTCCAGCTCTGTTTCCAGCAGCTCCTGCTTCTCCTTCGCCTTGCACGCGTAAACTATTTCCATCATTGACTCCAGGAGGGATTTTGACTGTAATATTTTTTGTATTTTTCAGTCGACCTTGGCCTTTACATTCTTTACAAACTTTTTCTATTGTTTTTCCCAAACCTCTACATTCTGTACAGGTAGATTGCTGCGCGAAGACACCAAAAGGAGTTCTAAATGTTTTTTGCATTCTTCCAGAACCTTTACATCCAGAACAAGTTTTTTGTCCAGTACCACCGTGGCCATCACAAGATTTGCACCTATCAAGTTTTGTGATAGAAATTTGTTTGGAAACACCAAAACATGCTTCCATGAAAGAAATTTCACACTCATATTTTAAATCTCGGCCCTTGCCAGAATGTTTTCCGCCTAAGTCGAAAAAAGAACCAAATAAATCACCAAAGTCTGCACCTTGGAAATCTTCGAAGCCACCACCATAGCTCTGAGAATATCCTTCACCAGCAGCACCATAACGATCGAAGTTTGCTCTTTTTGTATCGTCACTTAATGCTGCATAGGCTTCATTAAGCTCTTTAAATTTTTTTTCTGCTTCTTTATTTTCTGGATTGAGATCAGGATGATATTTTTTTGCCAATGTTTTATAGGCTTTCTTGATCTCTTCCTTTGATGCAGTTTTTCCAATTCCTAAAGTTTCATAATAGTTCATGTTTTACAATCCAAGATCATCCACACAAGGTTTACATCCACGCCCACAGCATCTGCTGCTTGATGGATTTTTTTTTATTACTGGAAGGATTCCTGTTGGAGAAGAAGAACTGTAGGCACTAAATGAAGCACCATTGGTATCTGCTCCATATATCCCTGCTTTCTTTATTTGTGGTGCGTAGTACATTGTAAAATAAAATAAAAAAAGGAGTTTATATTCCTTTCTCCTTATTTTTTCTTTTTTTCCTTTTTCTCTTCAGATTTAGGCTCTTCTTTTTCGAACTCTGCATCGACAACATTATCATCTGGAGACTTTTCTTTCTTCTCTGATGCAGCATCTTGATACATTTTCATGCCAATTTCCTGCACGACTTTATTTACTATATCCATTTGTTTTTTTATTTTTTCTGTGTCGTTGCTTGCGAGAGATTCTTTTAATGCATCTACTTCTATCTGGATCTTTGCTTTTGTATCTGCGTCAACTTTGTCGCCGTATTCCGCGAGCATTTTTTCTGAAGAGTAGATGAGAGAGTCTGCGTGATTCTTTGTTTCAATCGCTTCTGCTTTCTTTTTATCTTCTTCTGCGAATGCTTCTGCTTCTTTGATAGACTTTGCAATCTCTGCTTTGTCCATTCCAGAGCCGCCGGTTACGGTGATCTTCTGTTCCTTTCCAGAGCCAAGATCTTTTGCAGAGACATTTGCGATACCGTTTGCATCAATGTCAAAGGTTACTTCAATCTGCGGGATTCCTCGAGGAGCAGGAGGCATACCTACTAAGTCAAAACGACCTAGAGATTTATTGTCAGCTGCCATTGCTCGTTCTCCCTGAAGTACATTAATGGTTACTGCAGGCTGGTTGTCTACTGCTGTAGAAAATATTTGCGATTTCTTTGTTGGAATGGTTGTGTTTCTTTCGATGAGTTTTGTGAAAACAGATCCAAGAGTTTCAATACCCAAACTTAATGGAGTTACATCTAAAAGCAAGACATCTTTTACGTCACCGCCAAGAATTCCTCCTTGGATAGCTGCTCCTAATGCAACTGCTTCATCTGGATTGACAGATTTGTCTCCATCTTTGCCCAAAAGTTCTCGCACTTTTTCCTGGACTGCAGGGATTCTTGTTGAACCACCAACTAAAAGAACTTTATCAATATTTTTTGGTTCTAAGCCAGCGTCTTTTAATGCCTGCTTTACTGGACGAACTGTACGTTCGACAAGATGTTTTGTCAAGTCGTTGAACTTTGCTCGTGTGAGTTCCATCTCTAAGTGTTTTGGGCCTGAAGCATTGGATGATACGTAAGGTAAGTTGATGCTTGCGTGCATAGAGGAAGAGAGCTCAATCTTTGCTTTCTCTGCTGCGTCTTTTAATCGCTGTAATGCTGTTTTATCTTCTCTTAAATTAATTCCTTGTGTTTTTTTGAATTCATCCACTAAGTAGTCAATTAAAATATCATCAAAATCATCTCCTCCTAGTTTGTTATCTCCAGAGGTAGATTTTACTTCAAAGACGCCGTCACCGAGTTCAAGGATAGATACATCAAAAGTACCACCACCTAAATCATAAACTAAAATAGTGTGTGCATCAGATTTGTCAATACCATATGCTAATGCAGCTGCGGTTGGCTCGTTGATAATTCTTTCGACTTCGAAGCCTGCAATTTTTCCTGCATCTTTTGTTGCTTGACGCTGTGCATCATTGAAATATGCTGGAACAGTGATCACTGCTTTAGAAATTTTTGTTCCCAAATATGCTTCTGCATCTTTTTTTATTTTTCTTAAGATCATTGCAGAAACTTCTTCTGGTGTGTGATCTTTGCCATCAATGGTAACTTTTTCATTTGTTCCCATGATACGCTTTATTGACCGCACTGTGTGTAATGGATTTGCGACTGCTTGACGCTTCGCGATTTCCCCTACAATAATATCATTGCCTTTAATGGTGATGATACTAGGGATAGTACGTCCTCCTTCTGCAGAAGGAATAATTGTTGCTTTTCCACCTTCAAGGATTGCGACTGCTGAGTTTGTTGTTCCCAAATCGATTCCGATTATTTTTGCCATTTTTTTTTGTTCTCCTCGCAACGAAAACTCGTTGCATCCGTTAGCCGCACTTTGTGCAGGCTTTGTGATTATGATTTTTTATTTTGATGAAACTTTTTGAAAAAGGTTCTATGATGCGACACTTGCTGTGTCTTCATCTTGATCTTGTTCT
>JAUYPF010000054.1 GCA_030697685.1 bacterium
TAAACTATTTTATTTTCTTATACAAAAAGTAAAAAGAAATCTTTATATATAAAAATATTATAAAATTAAGGGGTATTAATCTATGATACATTATCGATTTAGGGAAAAACAAAGAGAACTTTTAGGTTTTATACAAACAGAACCTGTTCTTAATTCCCTTCTTTTTCAAATGAAAGAACATCATTTTCCTACTTACCAACATCTTCTTCGTGTTGCTCTTGTTGCTGAAGATCTTGCAGAAAGACTTGGTTTTAACCAAGGAGATTGTTACAATATAAAAAAAGGATCACTTCTTCATGATGCCGGGAAAGTAAGGGTCGCTCGGGATATTTTAGATGCAAAAATAAAACCAGAAGGCAAAAATTGGGAATTGATGAAGAATCATGTGGCATTTACAAGAGATATTCTTTTAGAGTATGGAGTTCTAGACAAGAAGATTTTGTATATTGCTCTTGCTCATCATGAATTTCAAACAGAATCCTATTCCCGTCAAGCAAATAGAATATGGCCTGGAGATGATAGAAGATCTATTGATGCAAAAACAAAAGATTGTGCACAAATTGTAGTAGTCTCAGATAAATTAGATGCTTCTCTCTATAGAAAAGATCAATTAGGTCTACTTACTCCAGAGGAAAAAATTCGCAGAGATTTTACAGGTGATCATTCTCTTATTTCTGAAGTTATGAAGTATGCTGCATAATCCTTGACATAAATTTTTATAAAGGAAAAAACTATTTTTTATCTCTATGGAAAACTTACAATTTAAAGATCCTGTAAAAGAAGGATTCTTTGGTGGACTAGGATTTTTGTGTTCAATATTAATAGTGGCCTTGATATTTGTTGTTAGCTACATCTTTTATTTGACCTTCCTCATCTAAGTCCTTCAAAAGAAGCCATTCCTTATAGGAAGCCGAGAGTTTAGGCATTTTTATTTTTATATTTTGCAATTTTTGTAAGAGTATTTTTTCTTGTTCTTTTGCTTTTTTCTTATCAAACTCTTGCCTTGAAAAGATGGTTTTTGGTTTTGGCACAAAATAATTTATAGAGAGATACAATCTTCCTTTGAATCTTCTTTTCATTTCTTGTATAAAATAAGCAGCCTCTTCTATATCCTCTTTTTCCATTTCTGGAAGACCTATCATCATATAGAGCTTCAGTTTTTCTATTCCTGCTTGATTGCAGCGCTGCACAAATGAGAAGTATTCTTCATCCTTGACTTTTTTGTTTATGGTAAAACGCAAACGTTCTCCACATTCTGGTGCAATAGTAAATGATTTCTGCCCACAGGCTTTCATTAATTGTAAAGTTTCTAAATCCATATGCTCTGCTTTTATAGATGGAAAACTCACACGTATTTTCTTTTCTAATAAATATTTCAAAAGTTCTTTTCTTTGTGGGTGCACAAATGAAGGGGAATAAATAATAATTCTTTGTACATGATTTATAGCTAAACCTTCATCTATAATCTTTTTTAGAGAATTTAGACTGTGATATTTCATTTTTCCTTCATAAAATTGTGGAATAACACAGAAATGGCAGGAGAATGGACAGCCTCTTTCTATTTCTAGGATAAAACATTTACCGAATACATAGTTTTCATTGATTATTTCAGGGAATGGTTGCACAAGAGGATAAGCTGCGTCATCAAGAGATTGTAATTTGGCTTTTGTTATACTTTGTTTTCCTGCTTGATAAACACCAGGAAGGAAATATATTCTTTTGAGAAAATCTTTTTCTCCTTTTTCCCATTCCTCTAGAACTTGTGGAAGCACAGCTTCAATGTCTCCAAGAATAAGAAAATCAAAATGCTTCGCAATTTCTTTTGTATGAAGCTCTGCAACTGGGCCACCAGCAAAAGTAATGCCTTGTTTTGGTTTCATAGCCAAAGCCTTAGGCAAATCTAACTCATATTGCAAAGAAAATCCCACAAGAGCTGCTTGTATTTTCCCATGATCTAAAAACACTCGTTCACAATACCAATCCTTCCTTTGATTCACAAGATTGTAAATAATAAGAGGACCAAGGCTATAGACTCCACCATACATTTTATTTGGAAAGACAATATCTAAACTATATTTTGTTTTTCGATAGGGAAACATAAAGAAAATGAAAGAGAAGTGGTATATAAAATGCCTAGTATTTGAGTACTTTGAGACCATCAATATAAGAAAAGTGAATATCTCCAGTAACGACCTTTTCCCCATAAAGCTTTGCAATTCCTGCAATCATACAATCTTCAGTATCTATTATTTTCCCTTTCTTTCTTAAACTAGCTTCTATTTCTCCAGCTTCTTTTGCAGAATCCAAGCTCAAATCTAAAATCTCTAAGCCACGAATAAGGGCAAGAACTTTCTCTTTTTCTTTAGGAGTATTTGCAGAACAAGCACCACTCCAAATTTCCATAATAGATGGTGCAGCTATACAAAGACGAATTTCAGTATCTATTAAGTCTTTATATAACCCTTCCACTTTTTCTTCCCCCCTAAGAAGGTCTATGAGGAAACTCGTATCAAGGCATGCCATTATTTTTTCGACTCCAATCTTTCAATAATTGTTTGCATCTTTTTTTGATGAAGCTTATTACTTTCTTTTCTCCTTTCTTTGACTGCTTTTTCAAGTCTTTCACCAGCATCTCCTTTCAAGATTCCATAAAAGTCACTAAGTGGTCTTCTTTTCCCAACCCTAAGAATAGTTTGACTAAAACTCTCATTCTTTTGCTTCATTGTAGCAAGAGTTCTATATGCTTCTTCAGTAACAGTAATGGTTTTTGTTGCCATACTATGTGTATCTATGTTTAGATTAATAAACGTTTCCATGTGTACTTCTCTAACACAATTCTTCTTCATAAAGCTTTCTTAGAAAAATCCGGAAGATTTGCGGCGATTTAAAAATAGTTTTAAAGGATTTTCGCTTTTATTTTTGAAGAAAAGATTATATTACACTTAGAGAAATAATGTATAAGAATATAAATTTATCTCTAAAAGGATATTTTATCTTCCCTTTT
>JAUYPF010000057.1 GCA_030697685.1 bacterium
TCACCATAATAGGGTATATTTCCAGAGGATTCACCATAATAATAAAGCAATTCATCATCAGGATAATCTAATCCTATTTCTAAAATCTCATTAACTGCCTCTTCATCATTTGAAGCAGTGACATCCGAATAAACTTGGCCATCATCATGCATTGTAATTTTTTCATACTCTGAAGCTTTATGAAAGAATTGCGGAAGAATACCAACATACTCCCAGAGGGTAAACAAAGATACAGATCCAGTACTTCTAACAAGTAAACTTTCCTTATAACTTGCATCAATCCAATTCCAAGTATAAAATTTACAGTCAGCCAAACTCCCTCCAGGATAACACTGTAATCCCACCGCATCCCAAATAACACTATTCGAGTTATCATTATCATAAATACAATTTTCTCCGCATCCTATATCTGTTTTATATACATAACCTACTTCATCCCGCTCTCTCTTCATATTAAAACTACCATCTGTAAACCGCCCAACAAGATTCAAATCATTTCCACAATCCCCTTGACTTTTACAATATTCGGCCATCAAAAGAGACCATTCTTTTCGTAAACAAAAACAATTTGCATCACATTCATACGCAAAATCAACAGTTGAATCTTTACCCATAAGAACATTACAATTCACAACTCCTCCACTACAAGAACTAGCTGTTGTATCCGCAGAGTTATAATATTCCCAAAAATTTTCTCCTATAGGGACTGTAGTTATTTCTCCATCAACATTATCAACAGTATTTGTAACACAATCAGCCTGTCGCAAACCACTTTCCTTATCCTGTACACACACTTCGCTTCTATAATCCCCGCATGCTTCAAATAATATTTCTCCAGCATAACAACTTGCAACATAATGCTGTGATCCTGGTCTATCTTGATAATTTCCTGCTGGAGATTCATACACACACCAGCTCTCTCCATTTTCTGCTGTTCCTGATAAATCTTCATAATTATAATCATCTAATTCTTCAGGAAAAGAATAACTGCAGGAAGTTTCCACACATGCTGCTGTACCAGAAGCTGTAGAACAAATTTCGTTTGGATAACTACATTCATCAACAATATCTCCTACATTTTCACAAGAATCAACACTTTGCACATAAAAAAGATCTTCACTACAAACGACTTGCCCTTCATTCACACATTGACAATCTTCTGCAGCAGCCAAACTTTTACTTTCTAAATAATCAGAAACATCACTACACGCATCATTCGAATAAAAACCATATCCAGTAGCAGAATCAAACTCTAAAGTCTCGCAATCCCCTCCACTGGAAGCACTACATCCATCACCAGTCACACAGCAACCACTTTCATCTTCTCTTTCTAGAGCATAACAATCTGATTCAGAATCAGCATCATGAATAACAGTAGTAATACCAGTCTCTGCAGATTGTAGATCACATGCAGCTTGATTAACATACAAATAATCAGAATTTAATTGACAACACACCTTTTCACAAGAAGGAACACTCGAACATGCTTGAGCAGAAAAATAATCTCCTCCTATCAAAGTGCAGCTATAATCTCCAGCACCTTCAGCACATCCTCCTTCTGCACTCACACAGCAACCGCTCCCACACCAAGAAACTTCTTCACAGGCACTAGTATCAAAATAATCTACTGTTGCACAATTTTCTTCAGAAGTATAACGACAACTCTCTCCAGAAAAAGTTTCTCCACAGCATCCATTCTCTGCATATACAAATGTTACTAAAGAAATAATAAACAAAACTATAACAATCCCTCTTTTCATTTCTCTTTTTAATACTATAGAATCTTTTAAAGTTTGTGGTAAGATTTATTAAGAACACATACTACAAAGAAACAAATGAAAAAGTGGTATAGCTACTTAGAAATACTCATAGACCGTCTTGTCCCCTTAGCAGTTATTATTCTATTAGCAATTATCATCATAGAACTTTTTTTTCATACAATTGCAGAAAATTATCATACCCTTATTCAAATTCTCGATTATAATATTCTAGGAATTTTTATTGTAGACCTTATCTTCAAATATAATAGAATACGAAAATGGGACAGGTTTTTAAGAGAATGTTGGCTAGATATTATTGCAATCTTTCCATTCTTCCTTGTTTTCAGAGTTTTTGAATCAGTTCTCATTTTTACAGAGCTTCCAAAAGAGTTTCGTCAATTCCAGCTTATATTACACGAAGGAGTCGTTTTATCTGAAGGAAGTGCAAAAGTTATTCGAGAAGCAGAAGAAGCAGGAAAAGTGAGTAGAATAAAAACAATAATTCGTATGTTTCGTGGTTTGGAAAATAGCCCCAGAATAATAAAAGCTTTAGCTTTCTATGAACAACCTGTAGGTAAGCATCATCTACATGAAGTGCAAGGAAAAAAAGAATATAAAGCTGTAAAGAAATTTGCAGAAAAAGAAGAGAGGATTATAGAGAAAGACATTAAAAAAGGAGTAAAAGCCATTGAGAAAGATATAAATAAAGTAGAAAAAAAGCTCACAAAAAAGAAATAAATTTATATATCCCAAGCACCTAAAACAAAACAATGAAATATACTATTTTCATCATAACATTCATCCTTCTGACAGCTTCTGTTGCTGCACAATGTACAGATTCTGATGGTGGAAAAAATAAATATGAGCTTGGCACAGTCACAGAACAAGAAGAAATCTTTTCAGACACCTGTGAAGAAGAAAATATCCAAGAATATTTCTGTTCAGTAGAAGGCGTTGCTTCCTATACTCTTTTGCCTTGTGTCAACGGCTGCCTTGATGGTGCCTGTCAGCTAGCAAATGAAGTTCCAAAGGCTGCTGCACCTGAAGAAGAAACAGATTCTAATATAAAACTCTATTTCTATACTTTTATTATCCTTCTTACATTAGGGATATATATCTACATCTTCAAGTGGAAAAAGAAAAAGAAAAGATATTAAAAGAACGAAAACTTTTCTATTGCTATGAATATAGAGCAAGCCATTTCTGATAAGACTCTACAAGATTGGATAAAACCAGGCTATAGAACAAGAAATAAAATTCAAGAACTAAAAAGACTTTTTCAGAATAATGCTCCTTTCCCACATCTTGAACTACAAAACTTTTTTGACGAAGAAAAATTAGCAAAAGTAGTACATTCTCTAGCAAAAGAAGTATTTTTAGAAAAAGAATCTGACCTATTCAAATTCATGCAAACACATGATTTTGCAACATCTTCTACAGAAGAACTTATTGAATTAAGAAAACTTTTATCTTCAAAACCATTCCTTGTATACATGGAAGAGATTACAGGAATAAAACTCAAAGAAAAAAGCATCGACATTTCTGCATCTCTATATCAAAATACAGATTATTTGCTTCCACATGATGACCAATTAGAAGGAAGAAAGATTGCATTTATAATATATCTCTCTAATTTTGAAGCACGTGATGGTGGCAAGCTTATTTTATATAAAACAAAAGGAACAATTCCAAGAGAAGAAGAAAAGACAATTATTCCACAATTCAATTCCTTCGTATTCTTCAAAGCTACAGATAAGTCTTTTCACGAAGTAGAAGAAATCATGGTAAACAAACAGCGAATAACAATAGGAGGTTGGTTGCATGGAGCATATCATAAATCCACTTTACACAAAGCAAGAGAGTATTGAGCAATTGCAAAAAGCTTGGAATGGAAAAGAAATATTTTCTCATATACTTCTAACAAAAATATTTCCACAAGTTATATACAAACAAAAAGAAAAAGAACTAAAGAAACTTTTTTTCAAAAGAGAAATTCGTCCAGATAAATACTCTTTCGCACAAGCAAAAGCATCTTCCTTGCATATATTTGATAACAAAGAACTACATGCTTTTCTCTCTACAATTCTCCAAAGAAAGATTAAAAATATACATGGAGAAGCATTCTATTTCTCTTGGAAAGATTATACTTTATTATACAAAAAACAAGAAAAATATGCCATAGACATCATCTTTGATTTCACAGAAGACTGGAAAGAAGAATGGGGAGGATCAATGATCTACAAAGATAACAAAGGTAAATATTTAAAATTTATGGGATTATCAAATACCCTGATTATTATTGAAAGAAAGAATACACAAAAATATGTACAGTATGTAAATAATCTTGCAAAAGGAAAAAAAAGATATTTATTAATAGGAAAAATTCTCTAATCATTACTAACTCTTGGGGCAAGAATAAAACTTAAACGCAGCTTATCCATTAATTTGTATTCTGCGCGCAAAGGATAATCTGCACCAAATTCTAAAGAAACATTATCAGAAAGTTTACTTGCTTTAGAAATTTTCTTAAGATACTCAATAGAATATTTTGAACTAACAGCATCAGCTTCCAAAGTAATAATAGTATCTTCACGTGAAGGTAATTCAACCATAGCATCTTTCAAATTAGACTCTGCTTTAATAACAAATTTATCTGGGAAACTATGAAGAGAAAGAGATTCAGAAATAATACTCATATCCTCAATTGCATCATCAAACTTCACAGAAGATAAAATAACTTTAGTCCCAAATTGTAATGTAGGAATTTTTTGTTCATTTTCTTCTATGCTTATAAGAGGGATATTAAAAGTTCGAGTTCCTTCAGCTTTCAATAAAACTTTTAATCTATTTTTATCTCCATCAAGAGCTAATGTGACAGTATCTGTTGGCTTTGCTCTTTTCAAAACTTGTTTCAAATGTTCCAAATTAATAGCTAATTCCTGTGCTTGCGGAACAGAGTACTCTATAAATGCGGAGGATAATAATTTAAAATCTACCATCGCAACATTTGCAGGGTCTATTGCAATAATTTCAATCTTATCTTTATCAACTTTAATGGTAACTTCAGAGACAAGCTCAGAAATAATATTCATACTTTCCTTCAAAAGTCTTGGTTCAGCTAAGGTAAGTTGCATATACGAGAAAATAAGATGACCATTTTTATACTTTCCTATACTCAAGAATAGCTATCAAGAAAGTACTAAAAAAATTCTATCAAAGATCATATACAAACCAGCTCCAAGAACTAAAAAAGAAAGAACATAATCACTTACTTGAAAATCAATATAATAAGGAAGAAATTTCAAAACTCCTAAAAGAACAAATAAAGGAAAAATAGCAAAAAAGAACAGGCTTAATCCTACAACAAAATGCACAAATCTCTGTTGAGAATCTCTATTTCGTACTCCCTCACGAATAAAAAAAAGCCCAATCAACAAAATCATAACTTCTAGAAAAGTAGAAGAGAAGAGATTTAAAGGTAAAAAAAACTCTTTTTCCATTTGTGCAAGAAAAGCAAAGAAGCCTAAGCTAGCAAAAACAAGTCCTAAAAAAGCATGAAAAATAAAAAAAGTCTTTTGTTTCAGCATTTATTTTTTACCTCAATTAATATTTTCTCCAACGATATGTACATTTAACACATTCAAAAAACTGTGTTTCTGCCTCATCACTTGCACGTGTCTGCTGTGACCAAAAATATGCTTCTTTATGTTCACACTTAGGACACTCTTGTTGTGTTTTCGGTAAAACTTTTTTTGATTTATCATCAACAATCTCTAATTTTTTAAGTGTACGCACGCTTTCTCGCATGAGAATATCTTCCTTTTCAACATGAGAATATCCACAAGTACAAGTTAATAAAGTCTTTCTCCCCTCTTCCTTTGGAGCCATAATGCTTCCACAATCCGGACAAAACAACATTTTATTTTTTCCTCCTAAAATCCTATAAGACTCAATAACTGAGCAAACCAAATCTTAATCCAGCCTATTTTAACTACCCTATATAAAGCTTTACCTATGAGCTGTTCATCTGCAACGGCATATGGATCAGATTCATCATTATTATCACCTTTAATAATATAACTATCCTCATTAAAATTCGCTACTCTATGGATAATAGGATAGGCATGCGAAGCAGAAGCATATACCACGACATCTCCTTGTACAATCTTCTCTGCTCCAACAAGTACAATTACATCACCTTTGTCAAAACCATTCTTAAAACGATATTCCTCAAACATCTCTTTCGTAATACCTTGCTCTTCATACCAAGCACCATTTGCTTCCCACCAATTATCAAAGTTTAAGCCTTCATGCTCCATACTCCCAGAAATCACTGCAACAAGAGGAAGCGAGCTTCCAAGAAGCAATGCCAATCCAGGATAAATAATAAATTTCACGAGAAGAAAAGCAAGAATAATATTAACAATCCAAGAAAGAGCAGAATCATCATAAAAAATAAAATGATAAATCTTTTTTATATATCCATCACTTTCTTTTAGAATATGTTCTTTTTTAACCATTAAAATAGATAAAAGAAAATAACGTTTAAATAACTTCTTATTTCACAGCTTTTACAAACTGTGTTTTAAATTCTGTATTCTTTTTCTTAATTGCAGCAAGAGTGTCAAGAAGAACTTTTTTAGGATCTTTTTTAGTTGTTTCAATAAGAAGAACAATATTTCTTGTTTGCGGATGCATAAGGTTATACCCAGAAACAGTCACATCTCCATCGTTCCAAAGCTCTTTAGTAATAAGATTTGGAAGGGTATGAGAAGTTCCAACCATCTCAAATCGGAGACGATTTTTTTCATTTTCAAGAACTTTAATTTCCATACACTTTAGAGTTAAGTATCCCTTTTTAAGCTTTTCCCATAACTCTATGTAGCTACAAAAACTCCATAATCCTTTTAAATCACCCAAAAAAAGCAAAATCATGGGTGAATTATCTGTAGTTATACCTGCCTTTAATTTTTTTCAAAACACCAACAGCCGACATCAATATATTTTACTCTTGATATATGAAAATCAAATTGTGCTTTCACAGAAAATTTATACCTATACATCTCAACAAGATGAAAATGTTTTTGTTCAGCAAAATCTTCAACGAATTTCTTTGTAGAGAATTTATGGAAGGAATACACGAGTGCTGAAAGAGACAATGCCTTTTCTAAAAATGCTTTATCCGCATGTATATCTTTTGTTCCAAAAGGAGGATTTTGAAAAACAACATCAACTTTTTTACTAAAGGAAGATAATGGTACACATGTAAAAGAAGCAAACAATTTCATATCTAAATTTTTTTCTAATAATTTTAAATTTTCTTTTGCTAAAATTAAAGCATCTGCATCAATATCAACAAAAAACACTTTTTTCGCTCCTAAAACAAGCGCACCTAAACCAAGAATCCCAGTCCCACAGCCAAGATCAGCTATTGTCTTCCCTTTAATATGCCCTTTCTGATATGCATCCCACAAAAGATCCGCTGCAATAGAAGAAGGTGTTTGATACTGCTCTAACTTCACTTTAGGCTGAGCAAAACTTTGTAATCTAGAGAGCAATACTTCTAAATCTTTTTTTCGCATAAGAATATTAAAAGAATATTACTTCTTAAGCTTTATGACATCACCAATAGTCACATCAGCACCAGAAGACCGATAATTTTCCACATCATCATCATCTATTTTTTCAGTTTTCTGCACCAATTGAATCTTAAAAAATTGCTCTAATTTTCGTGCTAATTTCATAGGGGGCTCTTGATGCCCAGACTCAATTTTTTGCAAAATAGAACTCTTCTCTGCTAAATCTAATGCAACTTCTTCTTGTGTTTTTCCAGTTTTTTCTCGTGCATTCTTCACACGCTGTGCATAATCTTTCACAATATTTTCATCACCTGAAAAATCTGGTGGCAAACTCATAGAACTATAACGATGTGTTCTATAATATTCTAACCTTTCATCAACAATTTTTTTAGGAATCTGCTTTAGCTGCACAACTTCCCCAAAACGAACACATTTATCACAAAGAGAAAGCAGAGTACCTTCCACAATTGCTCGATGAAGACTTTCCCCTATATATCCACACATTTCACAGCTTGCCATACTTAAATTATGGTCTAGAAACTTATAAGATTTACTAAGATGGAGAATATAGCTTCAGAAACTATTTCAAACATATATTAGCTACACAAACCTTAAAAATGAAAAATACAAAAAAACTGCATGTGTGGAATCTGTGGGTTTTATGGTTTTGAAGATAAAGAACTTCTAAAAGAACTAACAAAAACAATTGAACATCGTGGTCCTGATCAAGAAGGATATTTCTCAGATAAGAATTGTTCTCTAGGACACAGAAGATTAAGCATAATAGACCTCAGTGAAAAAGGAAGACAGCCCATACATAATGAAGAAAAAGATATCTGGATAACATTTAACGGTGAGATCTATAATTATCAGGAAATTAAGATTATACTTGAAGAAAAAGGGCATAGATTTTATACAGGCACAGATACAGAAGTTATTGTACATGCTTACGAAGAATATGGAACAGATTGCGTAAAAAAATTAAATGGGATGTTTGCTTTTGCAATATGGGACAGTAAAAAAGAAAATTTATTCTTATCCCGAGATCGAATTGGTGAAAAACCACTTTACTACTTCTATAACAAGGGGATGTTAATATTTTCTTCAGAACTAAAATCCCTACTAAAATCTCCACAAGTAAAGAAACAAATAAACAAACAAGCTTTAGATAATTATCTCAATCTTAGGTTTGTACCTGGACCAGAAACAATCATAAAAGGAATCTTTAAACTTCAACCTGGTCACAACCTTATTGTAAATAAAAAAGGCCTCAAAATAGAAAAATATTGGGCATTAGAAATGAATCCAATAAACAAGGATAAAGAATATTTTGCAAAAGAACTTCTAAGTGTCTTAGATGATTCAACAAAAAAAAGAATGATGAGTGACGTGCCTATAGGCGCATATCTTTCAGGAGGGATTGACTCTAGTTCTGTTGTAGCCTTTATGGCAAAGCACAGCGAAAAACCTGTACACACCTTTTCAGTCACATTTACAGAAGAAGAAAAAGACCTTAAATACGCAAGATTAGTCGCAGAGAAATTTAATACAGATCACAAAGAAATCTCTGTGCAAATGGATGCTTTCAAACACTTAAAAAAGATAGTTTGGCATATGGACGAACCTTTTGGAGATCCTGCTGCTATTCCAACATATTTACTTGCAAAAGAAACAAAAAGATATGCAACAGTGGTTCTAACCGGAGATGGACCAGATGAACTATTTGCAGGATACGAGCAATTTAGATTCATGAACATTTTTCATACATATAACAAAACTATACCAAGCATAATTGGAAAAAAGCTCATTCCAAGTATAATCAAAAGTATTCCTAAAAAGACACTAAATCAATTCTTTAAATATACAGAATCACTAGGAGAAGAAGGAATAAAGCGAGTAGAGACTATACTAGAAGATACAAACGATCCCGCACACATATACTTTAACTTAGTTTCAGTATTCACGCAAGAAGAAAAAAATAACCTGTACAAAAACAAAGAAGAAATAGTAATAGAAAACACAAGAAAAGAATTTGAAAAATACTTTAATGAAAAAAAGACTCGCCTAGACCGTCTCAATGCTATGCTATACTACGATCTTAAAGTCACCCTCCCTGATGATTTTCTAATGAAAGTAGATAAGAACACTATGGCCTTTGCTATAGAAGCAAGAACACCTTTCTTAGACCACAGAATAATAGAACTTGCAAGCAAAATACCTCCAAAATATAAAATGAATTTTATACAAGAAAAATATATTCTTAAATACGCAATGAAAGAGATTTTACCTAAAGAAATCATTCAAAGAAAAAAAGACCGTTTTTTCGTCCCAATTGATGAATGGATGCTCACAAAGGAAGTAAAAGACTATGCATATGAAACTATTACAAAATCTCCATTAAGTAAAGATCTCATAAATAAGGAATACATAAATAAGATCACAACAAATTTTAAGAGCTCAAAACTTTACTATGGAAGACAGCTTTGGAATCTTCTGAATCTTAGTTTATGGCATGAAACATTTCTAGAAGATACGAAAGAATAAACTTATTCCCCTACAGCTTCACTGCTCGGCTTAAACTTAAAAATATCTGCAGCAGCATGTGCACTTCTTTTAAATTCTTCAAGGGAACGTAATCTTCCTACAGCTTTAGCAATATACTTAGGCCTAAAATAAAATTTCATATACGCAGTCTTCACCCACTTCTGAATTTCTTTTTCGCTCATATCACATTGAGGTCTTCCAATAACACGAGAATTAGATGCATCTAAAACATACTCTCTCCAATAATCCTTACCTTCTAACTCTGGAAGCATAAGCACATCATACAGTTCTGTTCCAGGTAAAGGAGTAACTTTAGAGAACTGAGCATAATGCAAAGGTAAACGTAAAGCTAAATTAATTGTTTCTTTAACCGTACTTGCATTTTCACCAGGATGTCCAATCATAAAATATCCTAAAGCCTTTATACCGGCAGCATCCGTTTCAACAATTGCTTTCTTCACTTGTTCTGTCTTAACACCTTTCTTCAGAGTATCCATTATCTTTTGACTACCCGTTTCTATACCATAATAAATCCTTGAACACCCCGCTCTCTTAAGAGCCTCAAGCATTTCTTTATTCACAGTATCAACTCGGGAACGAATAGCAAATTCTACATCTAATTTTCTTCCTTCAAGTTCTTTGCAAATATCCATAACCCTTTGTTTTTGTGTAGTAAACATAGGATCAAAAATATCTAATTCTCTAATTTTATGATCATGATAAATTTCTTCTATTTCATCAGCCACATTCTTTGCAGTCCTACCTCTAAAACGAGTTTTTCCCTGCTCACAATAAATACAAAGGTAAGGACAACCTCTACTCGTCATAAAGAGACTAAAATTTTTCCTTTGTGTAATAAACTCAAAATATCTATCATTAGGAAGCAATTCTCTTGCTGGATAAGGAACATTATCTAAATCTTTCACCATCCTTCCATTACCAGTTTTAATAACTTTTCCATCTTTATCCCTAAAAATAATAGAATCAACTTTACTCAAATCTTCTCCTTTTTCAAGAGCATCAAGAAAATCAACAATTGTTTCTTCTGCTTCTCCAACAATACCATAATCTATCTCTTTATGAGTGAAAGTTTCATAAGGATACAAACTCAAATGCTGTCCACCTACAATAACAGGAATATCTAGATTTTGTTTAAGATAACGAATCCAACTAAGATTCTGATGAATCATATATGTAGTAACTGTCATTGCAATCAAATCTGGAGCATATCTTTTTACTCGAGCCAAAACTTCTTCCTTAGAAAGATTCAAAGCATTAGCATCAATAAAACGCACAGAATGCCCTGCATGCAATAAAGATCCTGCTACATAAGCAAGACTCAAATTAGGAAAAACTCCATAATTACTTTGAACAGCTTCAATCCCTGGCTGATTATCAACATGCCAGAAAGGAGGATAAACAATACATATTTTCAAACTATCACCTAACAAATTTATTAAAGATTCATTTTTAAACTTTGTGTAAGTAATATTCTAAATAAAGAAACCCATTTTAATAATAAGGTTTAAATATGAAATAAAAAATACCCGAATCCATGAATATCTCTGTAGTGGTACCAGTCTATAATGAAGAAGAAAACATCATAAGGCTTATTCAAAAGATAAAACCAATTCTATCTACCACTCCTGGAAATCATGAAATTTTATTCATAGATGATGGGAGCAAAGACAAGACCTACGAAGTGCTACAGAAATGCTCCCAAGAAGATAAATCCGTAAAAGTAATAAAATTCTTGAAGAATTTCGGACAAACCGCAGCGCTAAATGCAGGCTTTAGACACGCAAAAGGGGAAGTGATTGTAACTATGGATGGAGACTTGCAGAATGATCCCTCTGATATACCCAAGCTTCTAGAAAAATTAGAAAGGGGTTATGATGTAGTGAGTGGTTGGAGATATAACCGAAGAGATCCATCACTAAAGAAAGTTCTTCCATCCCTTATTGCAAGCTTTATTAGAAGAAGAATCATAGGTGACAAAGTACATGATTCTGGATGCTCATTGAAAGCATATAGACAAGAAGTAGTAAAGGATCTTAAATTACTAGGAGAATCTCATCGTTTTATTCCACTTATTCTACAACTACAAGGATGTAAAATCGGAGAAGTAAAAGTAAACCACTATCCTAGAAAATTTGGAAAAACAAAATATGGTGTAAAAAGACTATGGAATGGTCTCTTTGATATTCTAGGTTTAATCTTTTGGCATAAATATGGAACAAAACCATTATACATCTTTGGAGCAATTAGTTTATTTTCTATGTGTACAGCAGTGTTTGTTGTTCTGTATGTCTTTCTTATAGCCTTTCTTCAAGGAGTACGAGTTTCTGTTGGCCCACTACTTCTTTTTAGCGTACTCTTATTTTTAGCGGGGATTCAAACCTTTCTCATTGGAATTATTGCAGAAATGCAAACCAGACTCTATTATAACGATAAAGAAAGCTACACAATAGAAAAGATGCTCAATGAGTAAAAAAGAAAACGTACGAAACGTATTTAAAGAGGATATTTTACTAGCAAAACTATGACCCTGTACCAATCATGTGTAAATGCAGAAAAGCAACACCTCAAAAATCTTTTAGAAAAGAAAGATCTCCATAATGGAAAAATAGTTATTATCGGGAAATCCTCACTTGCCCTTGCACAAGAGTTAAAATCCATACCAGAAGGATCTATATTCATAACAGAAGAAGAAACAGAAAATACCCCTACGAACACTATTACAGCAATAAAAAACATAGAAGCAATTCCAGCACAAGAGAAATATGAAGGGATTATTTTACTGGACTCTCTCTCAAAAGTCTCCCATCCCAGAGAATACCTTGATCGTTGTTATAACCTCCTAAAAGAAGAGGGTTTTATGCTTATTTCTGTTCCGAATATAAAACATCCTTACTGGAAAGATAATAACCAAAAAGTAACGGTGTCAGATCATTTTCGATGGAAAGCGCATTTTGATGTAAACAGTCTAGTGATTGAAAAGGATTTTACAATGGGAGTAGCAGAAAATGCTTCATTTATGCAATCTTTTTCCCAACTTATGCAATACAAATCAAAAATGTTTTTCTCAGGAAATCTAAAGAGATATTATCTATTAAGAAAATCTAAAGATGGATGTAGAAGAAATCCTGATTTCGTAAAACACAACTAAAAACTATTCTGTAATATTATACACCAAAAGGGAATAACCTATTCTATCTACAGGTTCATATTCCCTCAACCAAGCAAAATCCTCACTTTTATTTTGATCTTTACCTATAAGAGAAAAAGCATTAATAATTATTACTCCAGAGGTTTCTTCACCAGGTAAAAGTTCTCCATAAGGTAAATCAAAGCGATAAACATTTTTAGACACAGCAGTTACATTCATCTTAAAATCAGTAAGGTTATTATTCTGAACATAGAGATCTAACTTCTTAAAATCCTGATACATATCTACATCTGTAACAGAATACAGATAGCCATCTTCCATTCCAACAAACTCATTAAAATAAGGGATATATTCAGGGTATACCAGAACTGCACTAAGAACGTACCAGATAAGAAGAAGCAAAATACAAGCAGTAATTATTCTCTTTCTTAAAAGGATAAGGCTAGAAGAAAAAACAAAAAGGAAAGGATAAATCGGGAGAAGATAACGATTTCCACCATAAAATGTGCCATGCATAAAAATAGCTAAAAAGAAGAAGGCAGGAATAAGGAGATAAAACTTATCATAAAGATCAGTTCTTTTTCTGTAAGCAATTAAAAATAATGCACTAAAAAAGAAGAGAAGAAAAGGAATGGGGTTTTTTACAAAAAAAGCAAAGAGATAGGATTCCCATTTCGCTCCAGTATCATATCCACCAAACAAAGGATTTTCAATATCAGTACCGGAGTACAGAGTCATAGTTGCAAATCCCTGAAAAACATGAGCACCTGGAATCGAAACCTTTGTAACAATAAACTCTGCAATAGGTTTAACCAACTCTAAATCACCAAAGAAAGTATCTAAGAGAACAGGGAGTCTTTCTGAGGATCGAGTAAAGTCATCCCCTTGATAAAGAGGATCATCAGAATAATAAATGGGGTGAAAATCACGAGCATAAAACAAACAGAAAATCAAAAGTGCTATTCCAAGAATCAAAAGAAAGCAGCGTAAAAAGAAAGTGAAGGAATAACGTTTATAGGCTACTGCAAGAATTCCTGTTGCAAGAAGAATAGGAAGTAAAAGGAGAGCCTGTATTTTCGTAATGACAGAAAGCCCTAAAAAAATACCTGTTAATAACAAGTAAAGTCCTTTTTGTTTAATACTAAATTTCCACCAAAAATAAAGTGTAATGAAAACAAAACAGCTAAGCATAATATCAAAATTTAACAGTCCTGCTTGCCCTAAAACTGTGGGAAAAAAGGTGTACAAAGTTAAAGCAAATGTACCACCCCAAAAACCAAAGAGTTCCTTTGCCCAAATAAAAACAAATATTCCCAAAAGGAGAGCAAAGAAAAGAATAACCATTTTTGCAGAAAAAGCCAGTAACTCAGCATCATTACTCCCATAATACAAAAACTCTGTAAGCCCAAAATCTTTAGGGCTATAAATTTCTTCAGGTGGAGGATATTCTGCTCCTAAGAAATGAGCAGGAAGTGCTGCAAGAACAGGCCCAAGTAAACCATAACCTGCAGGATTAAAAGCTAAACCTTGCTCTAAATAAAGAAGGCCATTAAAGATATACTCTCCATCATGATATCCACGGGATTCAGTTTGAAGTACAGTAATAGAAATTGAAGAAAAGAGAACTACAAAAATGAAAGTAACAAGAAGAGAACGAAAACGCATCATCCCAAAATGAGTAGTGCCCTATAAAAGCTTTATGTCAATAGAATTAAAGACTTTCCGTCTGAACACCATATTTAACACACGAAGCAATATTAGAGAGGGGAATTTTTCTCATGAGATTTACTATTCTTCTCGGTTTAAAATAATATCTTCTATAAGCAGTTTTATAGACTGTCCTAAAATATTCTTTAGGAACCATTTTTGATTGATAGTTCACAAACCCGGTTTGTATACTTATATCATCAAACTCATCCTCACGGATCATCCCTTCTTTTTTAAGATCTTCATAAATAGGCGTCCCTTCAATAGGGGTATATCTTGCAAACTGAACAAGATCTGTGTCCAATCCATCAGCAAAAGTAATAGTCTTTTCCATATCTTTTTCGGTTTCCCAAGGAAAACCAAGGATAAACATACCACAAGTAGTAATACCCACATCTTTACAAATGTCTACAATTTCCTTCACTTTTTCAAGAGTAAATCCTTTCTGTATCCTATCAAGAGTTTCTTGATTACCAGATTCAGGTGCAACAGAAAGCAACCACAATCCGGCTTCTTTAAGTTTTGTAAGAAGTTCTCTATCAACTTTATCCACTCGTATTCCATTTTTTAACTGAAGATACACTTTAATTTTTCTATCAATAATCATTTGTGCTATATCCATAGATCTTTGACGATTAAGAGTAAAATTATCATCCGTAATCCACAACTCTTTCACACCCAAAGTATTTACTTGCCATTCTATTTCATCAACAACATTCTTTGCACTTCTCTGTCTCCAAACTCCTTCCCTAGAATAACAAAATGTGCATTTTTCAGGGCAACCACGTGAGGTTGAAATACTTGAAACAGGAAATGCTTTTTTTAAAGGAGCATTATACTTATGTAAATGAACTTTATCTAGTGCTGGAAAAGGAATAGAATCTAAGTTCAAAAGCAGTTTTCTATCACCATTATAAGTTAATTCTTTCTTTTCATTAAGATACAAAAGACCAGGGATTTTAGAAATATCAGACAAAGTCAAATACTCATGCAAAGTGAACTCACCCTCACCAATAATAACTGCATCAACACCAAAATCAGTAAGCCAATGCCCAGCACGATCAACATTTTGATATCCTCCAATAACAATTTTTGTCTGAGGATATTGATCTCTAATCAATTGAATATAACGCACAGTATTTCGTGCATTCGCGATATTAGTTCCAATACAAACAGTAGTATAACGTGAGAAATTAGGCTCATCCAAAGAAACTTGTCCATCAAGAACATCAACAGGAATTCCTTTACTCTCAAGATAAGAAGCAATAGTCAATAGTCCTAATGGTGGAAGAACATTTAAAGAAACTCTTCCTTGCACAGAAGAAGGAACAAAAAGTAATACACATGTGTGATCCATTCCTTCAGAAAAAGAAATTCTTAGCTTTATAAATATATTGTAGCCTAACTAAAGTACAAGAAAAACCCATTCGCAAATTTTATAAAGTAACCTTTAAGAGATAAAAAAATGCGTAATTCTGACAAGATATTTATTATTCCAATTATACTCCTTGTAGGAAATTTCATATATAGGCTTATCAATTTCGCAAAGATTATTACCATCTTTCCACTAGACAAAGTAAATGATATTAGTTCATATATTACTCTAGTCTATTTTTTCAAAGAATACGGTTTTCTAGGATTCGTTCCAGATTGGTACAATGGATTTATTCTCTTCAATACCTATCCTCCCGGTTGGGTTGTGTACGATTATCTATTTTATATCACAATAGGGAATCTTCTGCTTGCAACATTTATCTCAACTCTATGTTTATATCTATTAGGATTCATAGGGATATGGCTGATTGGAAAAGAAATAAAAATTTCAAAGATCAAAATAATAGCTTTTTTTCTCTTTGTCTTTGCAAATCCGATGTTGATTGGTGCAGTGCTAAAGCAAGGAAGATTACCCTCTTTAATGGCCCTGGTATTATTTGTATATTTAGTCTACATTTGCTTATACTTTAAAGACCAAGAAATCAACTGGAGAATTATTTTTCTCAGTCTTATCTATGCAGCAATTATACTTACGCATCAACCAGAGGCTATTCTAGGAGGAATATTTATTCTAGGATTAATTTTCCTAAAGAAGAACAAAGAAAGAATATATGTCATTGGAGCAACCACACTTGGAGTCATACTCTCCCTCTTCTGGGTAATTCCATTTATTCACTATGTGAGAGCCTATCATTTTTTAGACTTAGGTTTTTCAAATTGGATTTTAGATTTTGAAGGATATTTTTGGAATAACCTTATAGGAATCATTATTTCACTAGGAGTTTTAGTTTTCTTCCTGATATATTACAAACAAAGAAATAAGACTCAAGACTTGATCTTTTTCTCTCCAGTACTGATATTAGCTTTATTATACCTTAGTCGATTAATCAGTTTTATTCCCTTAATAAAAAACATTTATATCGATCCTTACAATGACTTTTTCCTGTTCTTTTTAACCCTCTTTTTAGTGAGCTTAGATTATAAAAATATAAACAAGAAAATAAAAGGAGGGATTATTATTGGCCTTATCATTTTTTCAATATTAGGAGTACTCTATAATCTCACACAAACTCCATACATGGAAGATCGCACAGATTTAGAACAGAATTTTTTAAACCTTATACCACAAATTGAAGGGAAATATATCTTTATGTTTAGTGAACCATTAGACACCTACTCTAGTGCCTATTATGGATATAGCACAATTTATTACGACAAATATACGGTGAGCGGATGGGGGATAATATACAAGGAATATGAGTATACTCTTGAATTAGAAGGAAACATCACCCAATATTTTAAAGAAAGAGACTGTGACCCGCTCCTATCCACTCTCAAAGATTTTAACACAACAGAAATTCTAACCTATGGCATAGACTGTGAAGCACTCACAAACGATTGCAAACTTCCAGTAGTAAATACTAGTGGAGATGCATGTCTCCTAAAAATAGAATAGAGAGACCTATATCCATAAACCTTAAAAAGCTCCAAACGGAAAAACTCTATATGAAAATCCTACTCATCTTTCCACCATATTCTATGAAAGAGAGGTATAATAATAATGTTGGTGAAGACATTGGAGGTCATCTGCCTCCTTTAGGCCTATGTTACATCGCTGCAGTTCTGGAAGAAGCAGGCCATGAAGTGCGAATTATGGACTGTCCTACCTACAAACAAACACAAGAAGATGTTGTAAATGAGGTAACTTCATGGAAACCAGAAATTGTAGGCCTCGCAGCAGTTACTATTCTTATCGATCGTGCAGTAGAGATTACAAAAGCAATCAAAGTTGCATCCCCAGAAACATTAATTATTATCGGTGGACCACACCCTACACAAATGCCTGAAGATACACTTAGAGACACAGGTTGTGATATTGTTATCAAGGGAGAAGCAGAACTCACATTTAGAGATATCGTAGCAAATCCAAAAAAATTTGTAGAAAAAAAGATTGTGGAAGGAACAATGGTCCGAGATTTAAACACTTTTCCGCTCCCTGCTCGGCAT
>JAUYPF010000060.1 GCA_030697685.1 bacterium
GAAAATCCCAAAGCTTTATTAACCTTTTCAGTTCTTTTTGTTTTATGGAAAAAGTTATACAATGCTCCGCAAGTAAAGTAGAGCTCTCTAACAATAGAGGTTCAGTTATTTTTTCGTGCCCTAAATGTGCACAAGCAGACATTATTAGAAGTTTTCATTCTCGAGAACTTGGAACAAAATATACATGCCCAAAATGTGGTTTTGAAGGACCAAATTAAATGGCTAAAGCACTCGTAGGTGTTGATATTATGCCTGATTCTGCTGAAGTAGATCTTCAGTCACTCGAGGGAAGAATACGAGAAGTAGTTCTTGAAGTATGTGGAGAAGTTGGAGAAATTCGTGTAGCAAAGGTTCCTATTGCTTTTGGCTTGCAAAAACTCAATGTTCAGTTTGTTATTGATGAAAAAATAGGTACTGATGCAATTGAAGAAGCACTCTCTGGAATTGATGGTGTCACCAATGCGCAGGTTGTGGATTTTAGACGAACTTTAGGATAGAAAACCTTTTAATCTTTTAATAGTTTTTCATTCCTATGCTTACACAAGAAAGAATTGAAGAGATCAAAAGTCAATTTCAAGGACTGAGTCAAGAAGAACAACAGAAAAAGTTCCAGGAGATTCTTGAGACTCTTGATCCAGAAGAGAGAGAACAAATTACTGGCAAACAACAATGTCCTTTTTGTTCGATGGCAAAAGGAGAAATTCCTGTAAAAAAAATCTATGAAGATGAAACTCTTCTGGCAATTCTTGATATTCGACCGGCTAATAAAGGACATACTCTCCTCTTTCCAAAAGAACATCATAAAGTTCTTAGTACTGTTCAAGAACCACTTGTTGCGCATATGTTTACTACTGCGAATAAAATTTCTACGGCAATATTTGATGCAATGAATGCACAAGGGACGAATATTCATGTTGCAAATGGATCTGCTGCTGGACAAACTGCACCACATGTTCTTATTAATATTATTCCCAGATTTACAAAAGATAAAGTTGTGATAGGGTGGGAAGCAGAAAAAGTAGAGGATAATGAATTGGAAAAAATTGCTGAATCTATTAGAGGAAAGATTCCTAAGGAAAAGCCAAAAATTACTGAGAAGAAGGAAATGCGTTCTGTACGAGAAGACTTTTCTAGAATACCCTAAAGAGAAGAATAAACGCCACTACTGTTGCAAGTAATATTGCAGGAACAAAAGGAATTCCTACTTTTATGAACACAAAATCAGGCTTTGCTCTTTTTATTGCATCTATTTGTTTTTTGTCAAGGCAAGGAGCTTTTGTTGAGCAGATTATTTTTCCATTTACTTTTACTTCTTTTGCTAACCAATCCCCTTCTGTTAATTTTTCTACATGAAGCTTCACAATAAAATGGATACTCTCGATAACTCTAATAAAAATAAGAAGATAAAAAGTAAAGATGCTTAGTAATGCTATTGCTACTAAGAGAATTTTTATATTTTCATTTGGAGTGAAAAAAGTTGTGATAAAAATAAATAAAACAAAAATTGTAAGCACTACCCTTAGATTTTTTTTCTCTATCAATAATTCTTTTGCTTTTTTATTTGCTCTCTTCCAACTATTTATATACAAAACTACTCCCCAAGTGAGAGTGTAGATGGACCCTATTATTATTAGAAGAATAATGAAAAGAAATAATAAAGGAATATTTCCAAGAGAATAATTTGCGAATATTGCCCCTAGTGCAGTTAAAATTTTTATATCTGCTCCGCCAATTTGTTTTGCTCGATAGAGAATATAACCCAAGCTAAAAATAATTATTGCACCAATGCAACTGTACAAAAAGAAGAATATATTTTTTGTATAAAGGCTGTATAAGAGACTTATTCCCAGAGCAGAAATAATAAAACTGTAACTTAGATAATCAGGAACTTCTCTTGTTTTCAAATCAAAAATTGATGCAAGTACTAAAATACAAAAGGACAATACAAACCAAATAATTTCTAAAGACATAGGAAAAGAATGTTGAAAAGAATTTAAAAAGTTTTTGAAAAAAAAAATAGAAAAATAAAAAGTTTAGTCTTTATTCACGACTTATCTTCTTTTTTTAGCTTTCTTCTTTGCTGCCATTTAATTCACCTCTTTTTTATAATCATAATGTTATAATTCTATATGTATACTGCATTTATATACTTTTCTTTTTTATGTTTTTACATATTTTGAAGAAAAAAAACTCTTAGGAAAAAAATTTTCAAAAAAAAGTGTCCACAAATTATATAAATTGATAACAAATCAAAAGTTTATGATATCTATTATTGGTGCTGGCCCGTCTGGAAATTATCTTGCATATCTTCTTGCAAAACAAAATCATGATGTGCATGTCTATGAAGACCACAAAGTTATTGGGGCTCCAATTCAATGCACTGGGATCATTACCCCTGAACTTGAAAAGATTATTCCCATCAAAAAAAGCTTCCTTACAAATAAAATTAATCAAGCAAAGATATATTCTCCTAATGGAAACTCTCTTCATGTGAAATTTGCAAAAGAAGACATTATCGTCAATAGAACGAAGTTTGATTCTCATTTAGGAGATATGGCAAAAAAAGCTGGAGCAGAATATCATCTTGGAAAAAGATTTCATGAAAACCAAGGAAAGAAAATGAAAATAGGAGAAGAATTTATTGAAACAGATATTCTTGTTGGAGCAGATGGGCCATTTTCTCGAGTGGCAAAATCAAATGGTATGTGGTGTGATAGAAAATTTGTTAGTGGAAATCAATTTACTGTTGAAGTAGATTGTGATCCAAAACTTGTTGAGTTTTGGTTAGGAATTGGGCTTTTTGGATGGCTTGTTCCAGAAAATGAAAGTGTTGCGCGTGTTGGAATTGTTTCTTATGATCAAGCAGGTAAATATTTGCAAAAGCTTCTTGATCGACGATGCCCAGGAGCAAAAGTTCTCAGCAAAGAACCTGGTGCAATCCCTATATATAATCCTAAGCAAACTTTGCAAAAAGACTTTGTTTATCTTATTGGAGATGCAGCAACACAAGTAAAAGCAAGCTCTTATGGGGGCATTGTACATGGAATGAAAGCTGCACAAGTGCTTGCAAGAGATATGAAACATTATCAAAAAAATTGCCGAAAAGAAGTTGGTAGAGATCTTTACCTCAGTTTATTGATCAGAAAGACAATGGATAAATTTTCTGAAAAAGACTATAATGAACTTGTTGCACTATTCAACAAAGAAAAATTAAAACAGGTTCTTGAAACAAAAAGCAGAGATTATCCAACAAAGTTTATTCTTGATCTCATTCTTGCTGAACCAAGACTTTTGAAGTTTGGAAAGAAACTTTTATTTTAGATTGTAACGAAGTATTGCGCCTATACCACCAAGACCATGCAATTTTTTTCCTGCATCATGATCTGAAGAAATAATATGTACCTCTCCATTGCTTCTTTCTAGCTCACGCATCATGGTATCAAATAGAGCATAGTTTCCTGCTTCTCTTTGCTCTTGCAAATAGAGATCGCTGATAAGAAGTATTTTTATTGCATGGGCATCTGCAGCTTCTTTCACTTCTTTTTGTCCATAGGCTACAAGAGAATTTTTTGCAATTCCTTTTAGAAGCTCTTCGACAAAAGCTGTTTCCTGTGTTGTACGATCATTTTTCAATACAGTTTTTACTTCATCCCTTTTCAGAACTTCTTCTATTGCATTCTTTCCTATAGTATTACAGGTTGCTAAGGTGATTTTTGAAACTAAAGAGCTATGCTTCTTTTTTATGATTTGAAAAAGATCTTCTTTCCAAAAAGCAGGGCTGGCTATAATAATATGCTCAATTTCATATCTTTGCACAT
The DNA here is from genome assembly GCA_030697685.1 of bacterium. Classification (GTDB taxonomy): domain Archaea; phylum Nanobdellota; class Nanobdellia; order SCGC-AAA011-G17; family GW2011-AR17; genus JAGVZZ01. Next base: position 3,819 of record JAUYPF010000060.1, read on the forward strand.
ATTCATCAAGATGTTTTGCTACTTCTGTATAAAACTCTTTTTCTTGGATATCCACATAGCCTTTTTTTCCCACTTCTCCTTCTAAATCTGCAAGTATTTTATACCCTGAAGATGTTAAGATAGCATAGGTAACTTCGTCTCTTTCTAAAGCAACAATAAGAATTTTTGAACCTTTATCTTCACATGCATCTTTGATTTTTTGCAAAAGGTATTTTGGCCAAGATTGTTTGATTATTTTAATTACTGTCCCTTCTTCTACTTCTATTGTATGATAAGAAGCATGAGGAATATCTTCTGGGCCTTCAATTATTTTTCCAGAAATACGAAGATTATTTGAAAATTTTTGAAACTCTATTCTTTCTACACTTATTTTCAGGGTAACAGGTTTTTTTATGATTTTGACATTTTTATCAGAATCATCGCCAAGTTTTATTTTTCTCAAAGTTCTTCCTTGTACTTGGTCGGAAATTTCAATACAATGAGAGAGATACCAAAGATCATCAAGCGTTGTAATCTCTAGTTTAAGCTCTCCTTTTTGTAAATCCTGGAATATGATTTTCATTCTAGAAATTGAAAAAGCTTATATATTATAAATCTATCTTGAGGTCTATATGAAAGGGAAAAAAGCTCAATCTGCCGTAGAAGTCTCTGTTTTAATCTTCTTAATTGCTGTTGCAATGGTAGGTTATATTATATTACTCCCACAAGAAGATAGAGCAGAACTCTTAGGGGAAAGCACTGTTGGAGGGTCTAGCAGTTCTGATGGAAGCTCTGGAACAACTCTTCTTTCTGAGTCTCCTGGAAAAGTTAGTTCTACAAAAAGCACTACACAAATCAGATCTTTAGAGCCTATACGACTATATTCTACTACAAAGTCTACAAGTAAATCTCTGGCATCATCTCTTTCTGTTTCAAGAAATATCCTCCAAAATAACTATAAAACTATTAACTTTGATATTGAAAATTTAGAAGCCATTGAAGGCTTAGAGCTTTTATTCCTCATCTCTGAATCTAAAGGAGAAATGACTGTAACTTTAAATGAAGAAATTGTGTATGAAGGAAAACTGACAAGCAATGAATTGCCTTTAGAATTACCTCTTGATGCTCTTCAAGCAGAAGATAATGAGTTAAAACTTTCCACAAATTTAGCATGGAATATTTTCTCACCTAATTTTTATCTACTCCAAGATATTCAGCTACTGCAGGATTACACTGTTGCTGATATAAGTGCTACACGAACACTCTCTATAGAAGATCCTTCTGAAGTGAACACAGCAGTATTAAATTACTTTATTACTTGTAATACTGATGAAAATGGTATTTTGACTATTTCTTTGAATAGTAGAGAAATTTTTAGTGATAGAATCTTTTGTAATTATTTAAATGAAAGAGAATTAAGTATCGATGAAGATTATTTGCAAACAAGCAATACTCTTAAGTTTGAAATCACTGAAGGAGATTATAATATAGAAGAATTAGATGTTTCTATTAAATCTAAAAACAAAGATTATCCTCGTTTTACTTTTGATATTGATTCAGATCTTTATAATGAAATTCTTGCTGGTGATAAGGATGTGTACTTGAAGATGAGTTTTGATGATGCAATTTCAGAAAAATCAGGAACTATTTTAATACAGGAATATTCCTTTAACTTTGATACAGAAAGTAATAGTTATGAAAAGAAAATTAGTTCTTATATTGATGATGGTGCGAATACGATTACTCTTGAACCAACAGCAGATTATGAAATTGATAATTTGAAAGTTTATGTGAAGTAAATTAAGAAAAACGAAAAACAGGACTAAAACCAGATACTTTTATTCCATATTCTCTTTCCACTTGTTCATATGCTTCCCTGAGATCATTGTTTACAAGTTTATAGAAATATTCCTTACTTGTTGGAACTTCAAATACCAAGTTAAACCCTCCTTCAGGGAATGTTTCT
>JAUYPF010000061.1 GCA_030697685.1 bacterium
ATGATTTTAATATAAGTGCTAATAGTGATTGTTTTAGCATTAACTCTTTACTCATGCAGAAAGTCTTCTCTTCTTTGTTAGGTCTTGAGGCAGGCGCAGAACATAAAAAAATACCTGGAATACTTTTTGGACTAGATAAAGAAAGTAAAGCTGCATTCTTGAAAGGATATTTTAGTGGGGATGGAAGTAATTCTGTTGGAGAAAGAGGAAAGTGTACCATTGAAGCTGGGACCATAAGTTTAGAACTTGCAGATGATCTTATGTATCTTCTTTTAGATTTTGGTATTGTTTCAAGACATTATACAAAGCTTGAAAGAACTGGAAGTACTACACATAGAATCGTTATTTTAGGAGTAGAAAATTATGAGAAGTTTTTAGATATAGGCTTTATAGATACATTAAGAAATTCTAGGATAGGAGAATATATACAATCAAGGCAATTTAGGAGATCTGATCTTATCCCTTTAAATGGCGAGCTTTCTACGCTTGCAGGAAAATGGCATAATGATAAGAATAATCAAACTCTGGGCAAGGAACGTTTACAATGGATGTTATTACAAGAAGAAAATAGTCGAGAGAAATTTAAGGAGTATTGGGACCTTGTTGAAGGTGATCTCTATTTTGATCTTGTTAAAGAAATAACTCTCTTAGATACTCCTGAATTTGTTTATGATGTTTCTGTACCAGATGGTCAGAATTTTATTGGTGGCTTTGGTGGAATATTTGCTCATAATTCTGAAAAGGGTGTGCGAGAAATCTTTAAGAAAGCACGACAGGTTGCACCGACGGTTATTTTCTTTGATGAAATAGATTCGATTGCAACACGAAGAGGATTGAATGCTGGGAATACTGTTACTGAAAGGATGGTTAATACTCTTCTTACAGAGATTGATGGTTTAGAAGAGTTGCATAATGTTATTGTGATTGCAGCAACGAATAGGCCTGATATGTTAGATCCTGCATTGTTACGACCAGGGAGATTTGATAGAGTTTTATTGACTCCTTTGCCAGATGAAAAAGCACGTTTAGAAATTTTTAAATTGCATACAAAGAATATGCCTCTTGCTAAGAATGTTAATTTAAAAAATCTTGTTGAAAAAACTATTAATTACGTGGGCAGTGATATAGAAGGAGTTTGTCGAGAAGCAGGTATGCTTGCCTTGCGAAATGATATCAAGGCTACAGAGATAAGTATGGAACATTTTGAGAATGCTCTTGATAAGGTTAAGGCTTCTGTACGTACTGAGGATATGAAGCGCTACCAAGAAATTGAGGAGAGTTATATACGCACTGCTCGAGGTGCAGAGATTCATATGAGAACTAATTATTTTGGTTAAGCTTTTATAGTTCTTTTCTATTCTTTTTCTTATGGAAGATGCTTACATTTGGTTGGAAGATGATAATTCTCGTGTTAGTAAATGGGTTTCTGAGAAAAATGTGGAAGCGAGAGCTTTTTTGGATGCGATTCCTCAGAGAAAAAAAATACACAAAGAATTTACATCTATTTTTAGTGCTGATGATTTATCCTCTTTACGCAAGAGAGGAAATATTTATTTTTTTACTTTGAGGAAAGGTGATGAGGAGTTTCCTTCTTTGTATATGCAAGAAGGTTTTCAAGGGAAACCAGAGCTATTGTTTAATGGGAACTCTTCTTTAGGTTTTCTTAGCCCTTATAGATGGGATGTTTCTCCAAAAGGAAGATACGTTTTTGTAAATTTATCAAAGAATTCAAATGACAAGTGCGCTCTTTATATCCTTGATCTTAAAACTAAAAAAATAGAGGAAGAGGTTCCAGATTTAGTTTATCCCTCTGTTTATAGTTCTGTTCAATGGAATACTCAAGAGACTGGTTTTTGGTATACTAGGCATACGTTTCCTGTGATTTTAGGAGAAGAAAAATTTCACCATTCTCTTTATTTTCATCTCTTAGGAAGTGATTGGAAAGATGATATGATGCTTTTTACTCCTGAGAAAAAAGAAGAAATCATAGAATGTTCTGTTTTTAATCATGGAAAAGATGTTTTTGTAACAGTTTTTAATTTCGTTGAGAAACAGGCATATTCTGATATTTATTATCGAGTTGGAGATCTATGGGTGCCTGTTATTAAAGATAAGGAAGCTTTGTTTTTTCCGAGAGCGTTTCATGATACTTTATATGTTTTAAGCAATGAAGGTGGGAAAAATAGTAAAATTATCTCCGCATCGCTTCTTTCTTGTGCTGAAGGGAAAGCTCTATGGTCTGAAATTATTCCTGATGGTGCATATCCTCTTACAGGTTGGCAAATTACTGAAGGTGGTTTGTATGTTGTGTTTCTAAAAGATCTGCATAATGTATTGCAAAAATTTACTTTTACTGGAAGCTTTGTTGAAGAAATTTTACTTCCTGGAACTGGTCTTGTTGAATTTTTCTCTTCTGAAGAAGGAAAGCCAGGTTTTTCAATTTTATTTTCTTCTTATCTCCAGCCTGCTTCTTTTTATTTTTTTGATGAGAATAAAAAAGAATTTCAGCTTTTTTACAAATCTTCTTTGCAGCTTGATGAAAAAGAATTTACTGTTGAGATGAAATGGTATACAAGTAAGGATGAAACCAAAATTCCTTTATTTCTTTTGCATAAAAAAGGAATATCTTTAGATAGCAAAAATTTTGTTCTTCTTTCCGCATATGGAGGTTTTGGGATAAATGCTGCTCATTATTTTGAATCTTTCTACCTCCCTTTAGTCAAGGATGGTGGTGTGTTTGCCTTTGCTTGTATTCGAGGTGGAGGAGAGTTTGGAGAAGTGTGGCATAAGGCAAGTATGAGAGAGAAGAAACAGAATGGGTTTGATGATTTTATTGCTGCTGCATCTTATTTGATTGAAAAAAAGTATTGTAGTGCTGAACGTTTGGCTATTAAGGGGTGGAGTAATGGGGGTTTGCTTGTAGGAACAGTTAGTATGCAGAGACCAGAATTGTTCAAAGCAGTTGTTTGTGGTGCACCAGTTTTAGACTTGATGCGTTTTCATTTGTTTAATGGAGGAAAACTTTGGATGGATGAATATGGAAATCCTGATGATCCTAAAATGAGGGAGTATATGCTTTCTTATAGCCCTTATCATAATATCCCTCAAGAGAAGAATCTTCCTGCACTTTTGTTTGTGACTGCTGTTCAGGATGATCGTGTGCATCCAATGCATGCGTATAAGATGGTTGCAAAGCTTAAAGGGTTATATCCTGAGAAAAAAGATATTCTTCTGCTTGTAGAAAGCAATGCGGGACATGGTGGGGCGGCTTCGCGAAGTAGGGCAATTGAGCAAAATACTGATATGCTTAGTTTTTTATATAAAGAACTAGAATTTTTTTGAATGGAAAAAGTTTATATCCTTTAACTCTCTTTTTTTTCTTATGAAAGGATTTATTGTTGATGCTTCTTATAGGATTATTCATGGAAAGGCTTATGTGAGTCTCTTTGGAAGATCTGAAGAAGGAGAAGCATTTCTTGTTCTTTCTTATTATAGACCTTATTTCTTTATTAAAAAAAGTGATCTTGCTAAAGCTCAAAATTTAGAAGACTTTGATTTTGAAGAAGTCTCTTTGAAAAATTTTCAAGGGCATGGAGTTGTAAAAATTCTTGTTGATATTCCTTCTGATGTTTCTTCTTTGCGAAAAATGTTTGAGCCTGAAGGAATACAATGTTATGAAGGAGATATTCAGTTTTCTCGAAGATTCTTAATTGATCATAAACTTCAAGCTTTTATTGAGGTTGTTGGAGATTATGACTATCAAGGAGATATGAAGGTCTATACTAATCCTGAATTGAAAGCTATACAGCCTATTGTAGTTCCTTTGAAATTACTTGCTATGGATATTGAAACAGATTCACGAGCACGAACTATTTATAGCATTTCTCTTGTTTGTGGAGATTTTAAGAAAGTGCTTATTGTTTCTGAGAAAAAGTTGAAGCATGCAGAATCTTTTGTTACTGAGAAAGAAATGTTAGAAAGATTTTTTTCCTTACTTAAAGAGTTAGATCCTGATCTAATTTTAGGCTGGCATTTGATTGATTTTGATCTTCAAGTGATTAAAAAAAGATGTCAGAAATTAGAAGTACCTTTTATCTTAGGAAGATTTGACACAGTGAGTAAAATTACTTTGAAGCAAGGGTATTTCTCACGATCTCGTGTTCTTGCTGAGGGAAGGCAGATTATTGATCTTCTTTCTTGGGTAAAAGATACGACAAAGTTAGATGATTATAAATTAGAGACTGCAGCACAGCATTTTTTGCAAGAAGGAAAAAGCATCGTATTTACAAATAAAAGTGATGAGATCGAGGAGATGTATAAGAAAAATCAACAGAAACTTGTGTTGTATAATTTGAAAGACTCAGAGCTTGTGTTGCGTATTCTTGAAAAAATTAATCTCCTTTCTTTATTTATTCGAAGAAGTGCACTTACGGGTCTTATGATTGATGAAGTGAAAGGTAGTATTGCTTCTTTAGATGCTCTTTATTTGAGAAAAATACGAGAGAAAAAGTATGTTGCGCCATCTGTTGCACATAGCGTAAAAGAGGAATCTATTACTGGGGGTTATGTAATGGATTCTATTCCTGGTCTATATGAGAATATTATTGTGTTTGATTTTAAGTCTCTCTATCCTTCTCTTATGAGAACATTTAACATTGATCCTCTTAGTTTTGGAAAAAAAGGAATTAAAGCACCCAATGGAGCAACTTTTTCTAAGGATATTGGTGTTATGCCAGAAATTATTGAAGAATTGATGGAAGTACGAGAGGAGTATAGAAAGAAGAAAGATGAAGTTGGAAGATATGCTATTAAAATTCTTCTCAATTCTTTTTTTGGTGTTATGGCTTCTCCTCTTTGTCGTTATTATAACTTAGAACTTGCGAATGCTATTACTTCTTTTGCTCAATTTTTTATTAAAAAAACTGCAGAGATTATTCGAGAAGAGGGATATGAGGTTATTTATTCCGATACTGATAGTTGTTTTGTTATTGCAGGGAAAAGAAATCCGGAAGATTTAGGTAGGGAGTTAGAAGAAAAAATAAATAAGATTATAAAAGATTTTATTCGCACAGAATATTATCTAGATAGTTGCTTGCAGTTAGAGTTTGAGAAAGTGTATAGCAAGTTTATCATGCCTCGTTTGCGAGGAGCGGATAAAGGTGCAAAAAAAAGATATGCTGGATTAGTGCATGGAAAATTAGAAGTTGTTGGAATGGAAGCTGTACGTGGAGATTGGACTCCACTTGCGAAGAAATTTCAAGAAGAGTTGCTCATGCGAGTGTTTACAGGACAAAAAGTTGAGGAGTTTATTTCTCATTTTGTTAAGGATTTGAAGAAAGGGAAGTATGATACTTTGCTGGTGTATAAAAAATCTTTACGAAAACCTTTGAAGGATTATATCAAAACAACTCCTCCTCATGTTCAGGCGGCAAGAAAACAAAAAGGATTCAGTGGGACTGTTGTGAAATATGTGTATAGTGCTGAAGGTGTTGAACCTTATGAAACCTTTAAGGGTAGCTATAATTATGATCATTATATTCAGAAACAAATCAAACCTATTGCAGATTCTGTACTTGTGTTTTTGGGATTAAAATTTGAAGAATTGCTTAGTGGGCAGAAAAGTTTAGTTGGGTACTAGTGGTATCTTCCTAGCATAATCTTTTATTTCCTTAATAGAAATAGCCTTTTGTTTTGATTTTATTTTTTTTAGTTCTATTTTTTGTATCTCTTTCTCGTCATGAAGAATGTAGGCATAGCTTTTGACTTTAGGATAGTACATTTTCTCTTTTTCGTTTAATTGGTATTCATCTCTCCAATTTCCTGTATTGAGCATCCATTTTCCTTTTATTTTCCATAATCTTGGTCTGTGTGTATGGCCAAAACAAATTGCTTTGAAATTATTTCTTTTTAGTTTTCTTTTTGCGTGGCGATCTACTTTAATTTCATATTCCCCTTTGAAGAAATTGTACATATATTTTTTGAATTCTGGAAGTGTGAAGTGATATAAAGGATCTTCTTTATGTTTCCATTGCGTCCAAAAAAATACCTTCAATAAATACCATAATGTTCCTCCAAGAATCTTTCTTTTTAGTTTAAATGGCAATAATTCTATAGTCCTTGCTCTTGGATTGAGACGTTCTATAAGTGGAAATTTTTCTTTTATTGCAATATAATGCTCATAGATTGCATTGTAACCCCATGGGCTAAGAAGGAAAGGCTCTCCTACAATTTGATTTGGAGAGTTGTATACTAATTTATCTGGTTCTACTTTGAAGAATTCGTCTAATTGAGAGCCATGTTCAATGTGTATTTGCCCATCAGTAAATTCAAAACCTGGGAAAAGAATTCTTTTTTGCTCTTCTTTATCTTTTGTAATAATTTCTTTGAGTCTTTTTTGCAGACCTTCAAATTCTAAATCAAAATCATGATTTCCATGAATAAAAATTATTCTGGATTGCTTGTTTGTTTTTAGGCATTCTGTTAGTGTTGTGAAGAATAAAGGATGTGCTTTTCGTATTTCTTCTATTTTCCACAAAGAAATTTTTTCTGTGATGTGCCGAGGATATTTTCCTTTGTATGGTGCTTTTAAGAAATCAAAAGTGTCTCCATTAAAAATAAAATCAATAGGATATTCTTTTCCATAGTGAAAGTTTTTGCTTATAGTTTCTATGAGCAGTTCATCTTCCACAAAATCATCTGTTGCATTTCCTTCACCAAATTCTGTATCACTAAAGATGAGGGTTAGTTTTTGCATAGAATTTTATAGATCCTATGCTTTTAAAAAAGTTTCTGGAGCTTAATCTCTTTTAAAAACAGCAAGAAGTGCTCGTTGTTGGATAAAAGGTGCAATAAACATAGCAAATCCGTTTGCTGTATTTAATATTTTTAAGCAATCTCCATCATATATTACTATAGCATAAGGTTTTTGCTTTCCAAAGTCTCTTTTGAGGTATTCTATTTTTGTTATCCATGTTACTCTATCTTTTTGAATGAAAGGGGAAAGTCCTTCTCTGGTCATTAGTTCTTTTTCATTATCGTTGTATTCTAGATTTGAATTATTATCTCTATCTGTCCCATTTTGTAGTGTTTCTTTCAGTCTATAATAAGAAATTGTACGAAAGTATAGGTTGTTTTTCAAAAGTGCTTTCTTTTTTAATTCCTTTACTACATGTTCCCAAAGTGGACCTTCTTGGGGTAAATCTGCTAAAAGTTTAAATCTTCCCATACTTCTTTTTTATTTTCTCCTTCTTTTTATTTATTTCTATACTTTTAGATTTTCTAAGGTTTTTTGTTCTCCTAGTGGTATTTTACAGCTATTTGGGTTAAAAACATAGGTGTTTATTGCATCAAAATAACCACAGCGAAAGTTGTTTAATGGGATAGCTGTTCTTTTTGAGAGCATGTAGGCATAAAAATATACTTGAGTGGATGCAAATTTTTCTAAGCGTGCATTTGGTTTGTAGTCCCAGATCCAAATTTTTCCATCCTCTATTCTTAGTGCATCAATGTGGCCTGTTAGAGGGTTGTTTGTATTGAATATTTTTTCGTATTTTGGAAGTTCTTCACTATGGAGCCATAGGGGGACTTCTATTGCAAGAGTATTTGCATCATTTTCTAACATATAGAGTTGTACTTTTGAATGGTTGGATTGGTAACGTTCTGCGTTTGCTGTAAGCCCTTGTTTGGTTAGTTCGGTTAGTTCATGCTTGGCTATATGTTTGAGATTTATATTTTGAAGGTTGAATTTCAATTTCGAAGAACGAGGTTCTATTTGGAAGTAATCGTGAGGGCAGTTTTCAAAGATATCATAGAGATAGTTTTTTAGCCCAGGATAGTTTTTTGTGAGAGCTTGTGTTTTTGGTTCGTGCACTCGATAGAAATACCACCAACCATGCTTAAAAGAAATATGTTTTATCACCGCTTCTTTGTTTTGACTTTTTTCTCTTTATTATCTTTTTGGATATTTTTTGCTTTTTTCCAGCAGTTTTTGAAGTACATTTCTAAAGCTAAAGAAAGTGAAGTATCATGTACATGGATATTATATTTTTCTGAGAATGTTTTGTCTTTCAGAGTAATTTTACACTCTTCCCCATCAATGATAAGCATAGTAAACTTATCCTGTTCTAAAGGAAGATATTTTATTTTTATTCCTGCTCTTTCATATGCTTGAATGAGTTCCCAAGCTTTTTCTGATCCACCTGTAAGAATTAAACGCACGTCTACCTTTCTTTTTATTGGTTCTTTAAAATGGTGCAAGAAAGTGTATTTATCTTTTATTTTATGCATTCTCCATCCTATGATATAAATTGTTTTTTTTGCTTTTTTTATCATATTTTCATAGATTGCTACAGATGCTTTTTGTCCTAAAGAAAGGCTGAGGATTTCTTTTTGAAAAGGGATTGTTTTTTCTTTTTTAAGCTGTTCAATTTCTTGTAGGATTATTTCAGAGTTTCTTTCTAAAATTTTCTTTTTGTTTTCCATATATGCAGGGATTGCAATCTTTGGATCTAATGCTTCAAATTGTTTTTGTTCTCCAGAAAATTCTTGTATAAGATTCTTTTTTCTTAAACTTTGTAATGTTGGATAGACTGCTGTAGGTGGGACTGTAGAACATTCTGCAAGTTGTTTTGCTGTGAATCTTTGTCCTCTAAGAAGTTCTTTGTAAATCTTTGCTTCATATTCTGTTAGGCCTAGTGTTTTGAGTTCCATTAATTATTATAAATTAATAGTTATTTCTATTTATTAATTCTTCTGTTGTATGTGTATGAAAAACTATCAACTATATCAAGAGTTAGACGTAGCACGCCGTTTGGCAGAACAAGCTGGTATTCGTATCATGGAGGGATATTTTGGAGCAGCAGATAAAACTAAGACTATCAAAGAAGATGGTACTCCTGTTACAGAAACAGATAAGGCTGCAAATGAGCTTATTGTTCAAGGATTGCATAGTGTTTTTCCACAAGATGGAATTATCAGTGAAGAGTTAGCTCCTTTAGAAGGATTAGAAGCTTTAGTGAATAGAGTGTGGTATGTGGACCCTTTAGATGGGACAAGCGGATTTGTGTATAGAAGCGATCAGTTTGCAGTGCATATAGGTTTAGCAATTGATGAAGAAGCTGTATTGGGTGTTGTGCATAAGCCTACAACTGGGGAAACGTATTTTGGGATTAAAGGGCAAGGTGCGTATCTTGCAAATAGGTATAGGACTGAACGATTGAGAGTGTCTTCTTCAAGGAATCCAGAGTCTCGTGTTATTGTTGACAAAGATACAGTTATAGATCCTACTTGGAAAGATGTTTTTGAAGGCTTACAAGCTAAGAAAATATTTACAAGTGGGAGTGAAGGACTTCGCATTATGAAAGTTGCTGAAGGCATTGCGAATGTGCATATGAATAATGGACCGCAGTTTTGCAGTACTTGGGATCTTTGTGCGCCACAGATTATTGCAACAGAAGCAGGGGCGTATTTCCGTACACTTGATGGAAGTCCTATGTTGTATCAGAAACAAGGAAAGATTGGAAAAGTGTATGTGTTTGCAAATAATGAAGAAAGGGGCGAACATGCACGAGAAGTTTTAGGAAGGTTTTTTGCGTAAGTTATAAATAGTCTTTTTTCTTTCTTTTTTTTATGGGAGTAAAAATTTCTGAGCTTGTGGATAAGCGAGATTTAAAGTGGGAGGAATTGAATGGAAAGAGTTTAGCTATAGATGCTTCGAATGTGTTATTTCAATTTACGAGTTCTATTAGACAGGCAGATGGAACTCCTCTCATGGATAGTAATGGGCAGGTAACTTCTCATTTAGTTGGGTTGTTTTCCAGAGTGCCTAATCTTATGCAGAAAGGAATAGTTCCTGTGTTTGTGTTTGATGGTGAGGCGCCTTTATTGAAAGAAAAAACGCGAGCGATACGAAGAGGATTGAAGGATAAAGCACAGGAAAGGTATACGAAAGCTCTTCTTGAAGAAGGAGAAGAAGCTGCAGGAAGATATTCAAAACAATTTTCTTATGTGACTGGAGATATGTTTGATGAGTCTAAAGAACTTCTTCTTGCAATGGGGTTACCTGTTGTTCAAGCGCCTTCAGAAGCAGAAGCACAATGTGCGTATATGGCACAGAAAAAAATTGTGTGGGCTTCTGTATCACAGGATTATGATTCCTTACTTTTTGGAGCACCACGACTTATTTTTAATCTTACTTTATCTCAGAAAAGGAAGATTACAGGGGGAAAGCATGTGTTGATTGCTCCCTATCTTGTTGAATTGAAAGGTGTGTTAGAGAAGTTGCAGTTGACACAAGATCAGTTGATAGTTTTAGGAATTCTTGTAGGTGGTGACTATAATCCTGGTGGAATTAAGGGGATAGGACCTAGAAAGGCTTTAAAATTGTTACATACTGAGAAAGATTTTGGAAAAATATTTTCTTCTTTAGAGACTGATTTTGATTGGAAAGAAATTTTTGATACCTATAAAAATATTCCTGTAGAAGATGTTGTTTTACGAAGAGGAAAATTGGATGAAGATGCGGTGAAGGAAATTCTTGTTGATAGGCATGATTTTACTGAGGAGCGAGTTGATCAGACCTTGGAGAAAATAAAGAAAGTTGTTCCGAGTGAGAAGAACAGTTTGAAGAAGTGGTTTTA
>JAUYPF010000059.1 GCA_030697685.1 bacterium
TATGAAGCATTGGAAACGGACTGTTCTAACTGTGCACTGAAATTCAAACTGATGGATCTAAAAATAAGCCCATCAACAAACTTAATGGTATGCATCAATTGTTTTACCTACCCAGGTTCTAAAATTAAAAGAATTCGATAACTTTTTAAAATTCTAAAAGAACAGAATATTGTGGCCCCAAAATATGCATATACAGCAATTTCAAATTATGTAGAAGGAAATGTAGGAAACAGAATCATAGAAATCTATAAACATCTAGATAGATTTATAGGAGAAAACGGGCCAGTTATAGAAGATATTCAACAGCGAACAAGAATTATGGATAACCTTCCTTTTGGAAAACTAAAAAGAAGCATAATTGAAGATAGTTTGAGAAATGATTTAACATCGGCAAAAAAAGGGCTTGCAATATACAATAGGATTTATGGACGAACAGATTTATATCTAGGATTAATGACCTCTAACTTCAAACTTCCAGAATTTCTAAAGAATAATAATATTCCGGCAGATCAAATAAGTTACTTTCAGAGTGAATTACAACTCTATTGGGAAGCAACCTATGGACTTCATCTCAATCATTTAGAAAGATGTAAAATTATCTTAGATAAACTCCGAAACATTTTATATCAAGAAGTAAAATTCCTCGAAAAAATTCCTCAAGAATCGTATCTTATTGCAGTTGATGATAATGACATCTTAAGAGCCTTATTCCAAGAAGAAAGAAACACTTTTTGGCTGCTTGCACAAACTGCACAAATGAAAACAGAAGAAACAAATCAACTTAAAAATATTGTTAAAACACAAATACAAAAAACACAAGTAGAAGTAAAAGCATTCGCAAATATTGTAAAAAGTGGTGTAGGAAAAGACATCGAAGCAAGTAGAACCCTACTGGAGAAATCAATCATTACATTAACATATCTTATAGGTGCATTAAAAATCATTTCCGAAATCCCTAAAACATTTAAGAAAAAAGTTTTACTCAATATATTTAACAGAGTTACTGACGAAGAAAGACTTTCAAATTCTGGAAAAGTTCTTCTTGCAGAAGCAATAGAACTTCTTGCTAGTTAATAAGCCTCAGGAGAGATTTGAACTCCCGACCTTCTGATTTCCTTATACATACAAGTCAGATGCTCTACCAGCTGAGCTACTGAGGCATAGCCTAAAAGAGAAAAATCCAAGCTTAAAAAGATTACTATTCCCTAACAAAAGCACGCATTTCTATTCCAGAAACAGGATAGACTTTTTTCAATTCTGCTTTCAAATCTTTGTATATATCACCCATAAGGATTATATTCACAAATTCATTAAAATTTGTTTCCTGAGCAACTTTTGCAAAATAATCTCGAGCAATAAACCGGAGAGAAGTAAGCAAACTATGCTGGACATTATCTTTTACTAAGATCATTGGTTTCAAACGAACTTTTACATCATCTTTTGTTGTAACAATAAAAGAATCATCAACTCGTTTCTTTGCTCTCTTCACAATCCTTTTCACATGAGGAGGAAGAATTTCCATACTCATTAATTCAGTCATACAAATATTCCCTTGTACTTCCGTGATCTTAAAACGAACTTCCATATTTTGTTTTTTTACAGAGCGAATAACACTACTTAAATTTGTTTTTATTCCTCTTCCAGTTAAAGATTCAGGTTCAGCTGCAAGTGTTTCTCCAAACACAACATTGTTGAAAATTTTTGGAGCTTGCACTGTATACCACCTTTTCTTAATGATAGATACTCGTGCTTTTTTTGTGATAACTTTTTTTGCCATTTTACTCTAAATATAATTTCGCCTGTATTCTGTTATATGCCCAGTTCTCTGGAAGAACTTTCCTTGCTTTATAATATTTTGCGAGTCGTTTAATTTTGGACTCAGTAAGTTGTATCCCTCTATGAGCAACCATATCATGTTTATTGCTTTCCATATGTTTCATTTCAGCAATATTTTTTTTGATAAGGAAAATAAGATCTTCAGGAATTTTTTTACCTAATTTTTTTTCCTTGATAACTTCCATAATACTCTTTCCAAGAAGAGCTTTCACAGAAGGAATACCATAAGAATCTCTCAAGATAATTCCAATAAGGCTAGAACCTTTTTCTTGTTTTACTAATTTAACAATAAGTTGTTCTACTTCAGCTGGTTTGTAAGTAACCCAAATAGGAACAGTTTTATCAAGAGGTTTATGACTACCTGCTTTTCCTCTGCTCTTTGAATATAATTTTGCCATTGTTTAAAATAATGGAGAAAGAGTATTTCTCCGGTATAGTCTTGCTTTCACAATCCTATCCATTGATTGTAGGGAAAAATTCAAGGTATATAAAGCTTTCTCTAGCCTTGTATTGTTAGGTTAGCGGGTGTTATTCCTTCTGTTTTGGTTGATTTTGAGTTTTTAATAATCTCTATCCATACATAATTGAAAGAATTCTTCTATTTTTTGTAATGCTTCATTATCAGAAATAGCATTAATTCTCTTCATCTTGTTATATTTTTCATTTTGTTCATATTCAGAGATTTTTTCTCCAGTTGTAAATATTATTGTATTATGGGTGCTATCGAACTAAGGTATAGAGCATATTCAATATTTCTGACAATATCATTAGGCTCATTTTCTATATTTTCAGGCTCGGTTATCCTCTTTAATCCCGCAGAAATAAGGTCTTTATTTTCTCCGGCTTTTGAATCTTCATCTAATATCTTTTTAAAATCCTTGCCAGAAATAACAATATGGTCTTTTTTATGTTCTTTAGAATATACATTAATTTTCATGAGTTTAATTAGAAGGTAAGGTTTACCTTTTATATGCTTATCATAAAAATATTTATCGCAGACTATTCTACTCGGGAGTACTACTTTCGTCACTGTCTTCCCCGCCTAAAACTGTTTTCAAATAATCCACATCAATAATATCGATAGATATAATTTTTAGAGAAGATATACTTTTTCCAACTCTAACTAGAACATCATCATCTAAATTGAAAACAGTATCTTTGATTCTCAAATCTGTGAAAGTTATATCCTTGTCACTAGAAAACAAAGACTTTACATCAGAAGCTAAGTCCACATCAAAAATAATTTTATCTGCCATTTTTTCTCCACTTCTCGAGGAATTTTTCTTCCCTTAATAAGTGTTTCCCCTATCTTGAATAATGCTTATGTCCTTAGAATTTATAAACTCTTCTTTTTCTCTCGATAAATATATCAAATTAAACCATTTATTTTTTTTCTAGTTGTAGTGTTGGTATAGCTACTTCGTAAGATACTTTCCTAGTGCTTGGTGTTTTTATATGGATTATAGCTATATAACCTTTACTAAAACTCCCGCTAACCTAACAATACAAAGATATAGAAAGCTATTTAAGCAAAATTGTCGTTACATTAATTTTAAGAGAAAAGGAAATAAAAAATGAACCCAACCAAAATAACTAAAAAAAACATCTATAAAATTTCAGAAAACGATAGGAGAATATTAAAATTAGTTAAAGTAGCTAGTGAAGTAGTTCTAAGAGAGGATAAACGCCTCTTTAAAGAATTAGCAAAACATTAAAAAAAATTTTCTTTTTCAATTACACCCTTATTTTTTCTAAAGTAAAACACTCATTAACTTAACAATACACCCAAATTTAATTCCTCCCCTGTTTCTTCAATTCCCAGTAATCAAAAGGCCTATCCTTAAACATGTGTTTGCATTTTACTGAATTATCAAGATAAAACTCAAAGCCATTCGCCCAGACATCTACCCCTAACCATCGATCATCCCAAGCATCCATTTCTAAAGAATAGTGAAACTCTATTTTTTCTAACACTTTTCTTTTAATCAGTATACAGCCCATTCCTGCAAATGCAATTTTTAAGAGTTTAGGCTCTTCCCAGATCTCAGAATCAAGAAGATATCCTGTATGATCCCAATCTCCAATTTCTTTAGAAAACACCCAAGCAAAGGGCATAGTTTTTATTTCTCCTCCAATATCATGTGGCCCAAAAAACATTGCAGAGACAACATCTTTATCATGGCTCATAAGCTTTTCAATAACATCCTTCGGAGGAATAACATCAGAATCTAAAATAAGTAAATAATCATAGCCACCATCAAGCATTTTTTGTCGGATAGTATTATGATCCCTTGTTACCATATCACGAATTCTATGCAAATGTTCACTTTTTTCTACATTGAATCCATCAGCAAACACCCTCTGAAAAAAACGCATTCCTTGAGAATTATCTACTAAAAAAATATCCTTCTTAGGATACGTCAAACTTTTCAAAGCTTTAGAAAATTCTGGATAGCAATATTCATACCATTCACAAACTGGTGCAGCAACAAGGACTTTTCTCATAAGCTAAAAAAGAAACTTAGTCTTTAAAAGAATTTGGAATAATACCTAAATCACAAATAAGTGTAGAACAGAAGTTCCATTATGCTCTAGGTCAACAGCAGCTTCCAAAAATTGGATACAACTATTTATTAATTCTAGAAAGCGCTTGTACAATTTTGGAGCAAAAACCATATATCCCTTAAAATCCCTTCTTTTCAAATCTTGTCTAATATTTAAAATTTGGTTTTGAGAAATCAAAAACTTACTTTCTATTTTTTGAACCTTGACTTTAAACTTAGATATACGTTCCGCTCGTGCCATGATTTCACTATATTTTTTAATTAGGTCATTTGTATCCTTATCAAATTGAAGAAGTTTGCTTTCATACGCATCATATAATTTCTTAGGGTCAGATGAAGAAAGAAAAGGAGCATAGACATCATTATGTGCAAGATCTTTTTCCCACTTGGTTAGAAGAACAACTAATTTTCCTTTTTCACGATCAACAATAACACACTTTTCACACATATCACATAAAGAGATTTAAAGATTTATAAAGATTTAGATATTAATGACTACTCACTTTCTGACTACAAGCAAGGCCATCTAAGATAAGGATAATCTCTGTCTGCAATTGAGGATGATTTTGGACACGTTTTCGATATTCTTGAACATCAAGAAACATAATATTATCCGCAATAATATATCCACCAGTTTTCAAAAGGGAAATACAATTTTCTAGGACTGTAAAGTATTTTTTCTTCGCAAAATCAATAAAAATGATATCAAACTGTTTATGATTTCTTACATCCTTTGCTAATTTTTCTACTTCAAGAACCGCATCACCAACAATAACTTTCGCTTTCACTTGAAAAAAGGAATAGTTTTTCTTCGCTTCTTGCACAATAATAGGATCTAACTCAATAGTTAATAATTCTGCCCCTGTACTTCCAAGAATACATCCACTATATCCATTCGCACTTCCTAATTCTAAAATTTTTTCTGGTTGCAAAGCCTGGATTTTATCATACAACCATTTCCCCTTCTTTGCACCAACTATAGGAATACCTCGAGCAACACTTTCCTGCTCTAACAATAGTAAATCTTCAAATTTCATACTTTTCCATCAAAATTATAATTTAAAAAGCTTACTCTTTTATCAAACAATAACAAATTATCGCAGGAATAATAAATAAACTAGAAAAAGCTAATACAGCCTTAGCACCAAACACATCAGCCAAAGTCCCAAAGGTAAGATAAAAAATAACTTTAAAAGAATATCGAAAAAAGAAAAATAGCCCCACCAGGATTCGAACCTGGGTCTCGACCTTACTTCATGTTGCCACTCCAAAGGGTCGAATGATTGGCCGCTACATTCCATAAATATTGCAAAAAACAACACTTTCTATGGGGCTATAAATGCGACCAAGGGTAAGGATTAAAAAAGAGCTTCCCTATTTAAACTTTTTCAAGAGCTTCTTTTAATAATATAATAGACTTCAGTCCCTAAGTTAAACTTTTCAGCTCCAGGAACCAACTGCTCAAACCACTTTAATCGTCTAGCAGAAATAACCTTTCCCCCACCAATACTCCGAGTAGCAAAACTCGCAACAATATAAGGGCTTGTTATTTTCTTCAATAACTTCTCTGTACTTCCTCGTTCAAGAGCTTCTAAACCTTCAAGAACCTTAAACAAAAAACAGACATCTGTTTTCACAAAAGTATCAAAACTTAAAAGATCCCCCCAACGAACTCCACCCGTTAAATGAAACTTTTCAAGATATGCATTACAAAAATCAACATCATCTTTATTCACATCAATTCCATAATACTGCACATGCCCCATCCAAGGACGAGAAAAGACATTCATCCCACAGCCAAGATCCAAAATAGTTTTATAATGGATTTTACTTTGTAATTTTGAATACAATTTAGAATAGTATCGCAATCGTTCTTGACTAGAAACATGCAAAGATAAAATCCTTTCACATTTCTCTATATCATTCCACTTTGTCATAATAGCAAGATATTTTTTTCTTCGTTCATATCCTGGAACAAGAAATGCACCATAGAGTTCTCTTAATCGTGCTCGCGCATCTTTAATCAATTTCTTTTTTTCTTTCTCATTATATTCATTATATTGTAGTGTATAAGGCTTGATCACACGAGAAACAAATGCATCACTAAGTCCACGATACTCTTTTTTGTCTTTAACATCATTGAGAAGCATTCTCTAAACACAAAATCTAGGCTTTTATAAACTTTATTAAAAAAATAAAAGAAAACTAAAAGGTTTCATAAAAACGTCTTCCAAGCTCATCATAAAGAGAAATAGTTCTTACAAAACCTGTACCTATTAGTCCTAAAGAATCTAAGACTTTAGCTTGAATAGAATCAGCACTACGTATACCAATAAGTTGAGCACCATAAGCCTGGGTTAAGACCAAAGCCCCAATATTAATATAAAAATCTGTACCAAAAAGAGTTTTATCCTGTTCATCAAGACCTGAATCTCTTCTATTCCGTGCAGAATTTGTAGCCCAGATCAACTTTTGAGGATTAGATCGAATATCCCCAATAATAGCATCTACCACTTTACCAATATTTTCTGTAACTTCCATTTTTTCTCCTATCACCTACATAAACGTCCTATCAGCAAACTTTCTTCGAATAGTCTCCCTTCTTTTATCCTCTAACCACTTATAAACATTTCCATGTGGCGCACCTTCAAGAAGCATTTCTATAGCCTGCCGTGACATAGCAACAGCCTCAACATTTCCAATAATTGCAATAGTCTTTCCATACACAGAGATATACGTTTCTGTTAATGACTCAATCATTTTTCGAGACTTCCCTTCTTGTCCAATAACTCTTCCACGCAATCGTAAAAGTTTCTTTTGTGAATTCCCACTAAAATCAGAAATATTAATCAAATCCAAATTATTCTCTTCATTATATAATAATTCTGCAATCTCAGGGTTAAACCCTCTTCCAATTGCTTTCACAATATTCAAAGTTTCATAAACAGCAACACTATCATTTCCAGAAACAACAACATCACCTTCAGTAGAATTAATTTCTAAGCGAACTTGTTTTTTATTTTCTATACGTTTCTTCACTTCGCCATTCTTTCCTATAAGAACTGCCACACGATCTACAGGTATTTTTAATTCTTGACTGTCCATATTCTCATGAATTCCTTTTCTTCATCAAGCTTCAATCCCAATTTTTTAAAGTACACAACCAAATTATGCACATCTCTTTGTAAGAGTCTTTGCACATGAGGGTACTTCAAATCAAGCGCATGCGAAAAATCAATTAATACAGGTTTTTCCTTATCATTAAGGATATTGTATTCAGATATATCTGCATGCACTAGTCCTGCACAAAAAAGCTTCTGAAGCTCACTTATAAGCCTTTCGTAGAAATCCTGAGGGTTTTTAGGGGCTTTATACAAAAGTAAAGGTGCATCAAAATACTCCATGACAAGGATATTTTTATGAACGGTATATGGCATAGGCACATGCACATTTTTTTCTCTCGCTCGTAAAAGATTCCTATACTCTTTTTTTGCCCAAGTATAAATGATAGAAAGCTTTGTCCCTTTCATTCCAGAAAATCGTGGATCAGGTTTCATATATTCATACATTTTTTTAAAATTTGCAGAAGTTCGATAAATTTTAACAACTCGTTTTTCATTCTTATATTGAACAGTAAACACATTACTTTCCTTTCCAGTAGAAATAGGCCCTTCAATATTATCAAAATACCCCTGTCCAGAAAGGTTGAATAATCCTCTGAGAGTACTCTCATCAAAAACATTTTCATAAGCAATAAATTTATTTTTAGACATATATATAATTAATAAAAAGAACTTTAAAAATCTATCTAGAATTCTTCTAAATCAACAGTAACTTCTTTAATATACCCTTTTCTTCTCAACCACTCTGCTTGGGAAGGTCTATACTTGTAAATAACATCTCCTTTATCTTCTCCACCATACTCCCAAGGTTCTACAAGAACAATATCATTCTCTCTAACCCAAAGATTTCTTTTTAAACTTCCTGGAATACGGCATACACGAATCTTTCCATCATAACATCTAACACGCATCCTTCCATTACCGAGTCTGGTCTCTATCAAACCAATAGATTGCTTTCCTCTTGGCAGCTTCACTCGCATAATCTCTTGCTGTTCTTGCTGTTGTTTCAGCTCTTCTTCTCTCTTCTTATTCATAGAACTAAAAAGAACTTAGCCTATTTATAAAGCTTTGCTCTCGAGGATAAGTGAAATTTTTTCTTGTATTTTTTCTGAAGAATCTAGCTTTGTAAGTTCAGCACGCAATTGACTTCCTCCTCGATACCCCTTACTAAACTGAATAAACGCTTGCTTCACAAGCTCATCACTATAAATATTGTATTTTTGCAATAAATAAATATATTCTTGAAGTAATCCCATCTTTTCCTGAAAAGGAATTTCTGGAAGATGTTCTCCAGTTTTCAAATAATGATTTGCCTTTGTAAAAAAGAAAGGATCTTTCATTGCAGCTCTTCCAATCATAACATAATCACATTTTGTTTCTTTCATCATCCGAGAAACATCTTCAACACTTTGTATATCACCATTGCCAATGACAGGAATAGACACAATCTCCTTCACTTTTTTTATATAACTCCAATCAGCCTTTCCAGAATATCCTTGCTTTTGTGTTCGCGGATGGACTGCAATTGCACAACATCCTGCTTTTTCTGCAATCTTTGCAATCTCAAGAGCAACAATATGTTCTTCATCTATTCCTAGACGAATCTTACAAGAAATGGGAGTCTTCAAAGTATGCAGTTGTTCTAAAATCTCTTTAATTCGTTGAGGATTTTTCAACAATGCTGCACCGCCGCCACAAGCAAGAATCTTTGGTGCAGGACAACCTATATTAAAATCAATAATGTCTGTTTTTCCTTGAAGAAACTCTGCAGCCTCAAATATTTTTTTAGGGTCTTCACCAAACACTTGTGTAACTACAGGTCTTTCTTCTTCAACAACATCAAACACAGGATTATCTATTGCATTTTTATAGCGAATCAATGCATCAGCACTCAGAAATTCAGTATAACAAATTCCAGCACCCATTCGTTTACAAATAATTCTATATGCTACATTTGTCACACCAGCCATCGGTGCAAGAATTAAAGGTGAAGAAAGTTTAAGAGGGTAATCCATCTTACTCCTCTTCATCATAATTTCTTTCTGGCTTCAATCGAAATAAAACTGTTGCTCGGGATAATTCTCTATCACTCATTCTATCACGAGTATGCATTTTTTTAGTAATGAGCAATATACCTTTTGGAAACTTTCGTTTTAATAATTGCCCTAAAGTCCGTGCATATCGTTGAGAACTAAAATAAATATCTATTCCTGTTTTTAATTCATCAATTTTAGAAATAAAATATTCAGGATTCTTTTTATTTTTAATTTGTTGTTCAATAAACTCAAAAACATCTGGATCAAACGGGCGCAGTTGAATAGTTGCTTCAAAATATTTAGGATTGTTAGCGTGTGTAGATTTGGGCATGAGGAACTCCTTCAATGGCTATAATATCACCATCATTAATAAAACCAGCATCTAATGCAATATCAATAACTTTTTTTCCAACAAGATTCATACTTATAGCATTTTCAAGAACTTCAAGAATTTGTCCCTTATCCATTTCTTCACCTTTGTAAAATAATTCACTAATGTTTAAAGAGAATTTTCCTTCCTCAAATTTTTTTCCAATAAGTTCAGTATCACAAAGAGAAACTACATTTTCGTGAAATTTAACAGATATCATATTTTCGTCTGTACAAGCGATTTGTTTCCACAAGCAGTACATTTTTTTATTAATTTTCCATCCTCAGTAATGAGTTGCGTATCTGGTTTACTACACTGATCACAAAGAACAAAAGTCGTAACATAACTTTGCATCTTTTCATTAATCATCGCACTCGTTAATTTTCGCCCAAAAACAAGTCTTTTATCTGAAAAAAAACCAGGTGTAGCCAATTCTCTCTGGAGATACTTAAGAATATGCTCGGGCTGTCGTGCAATAAGATCTGCAATAGAGAAAATATTAATAATAATAGTTTTATTTCCTTCTACATGCCCTTGAATCTTAGGCACAACAAAACGTTCAGACTTGCTTTGTACCTTGGGAAGCTTCTCTTTCGCTAATTTAAGCATTTCTTCATATTTCATAAAGAAAAAGAAAAAAGAGGACTATATAAAGCTTTACACAAGCCTATAAAATCCTTTTTTCGGAGAAAAAATTTCTCCTTCTTTCAAAAGATCATACAAAGCAACCATAACTTTATCTTTAGACATTTTACACTCTTCTACAAGAATATCCTCTGCAACTTCTTCATGTTTTTCAATAGTATTCAATATTCTTTCTCGAGCAGCTAAAGAAGGCTCTACTTCTGGTACAGAACTATTCTCTTTGACAAGAACAACTTTTTCCTCTTTTGTAGGAACACCATATTCTTTAATCAGCTCTAATCTTCTCAATAAAGCCCAGTCTAAATGAATAGAACGAATAATCTCTGGTCTTATATACCTCTCATCCTGATAATCTGCAAGCCTTCCCACAACAAGAATAAAATCTCCAATATTTTTACCTTCAATCAAAGAAAGATCATCCCCCCAAACTTTCACACGCACTTGCGCAGACCCATCATCTATGATAAGGCTGCCATAACCACCGGAATAAAAAGAACCAATAACACTCCCAATAACATTCACTCTAACAATATGCTTTCCTGCAATAGAAAAATAAGGAAAACCAGAATTTTCATCAACTTTACTTTCAGCTAGATGTACTTCCTTGAGCCAAATCTTATAAGCAGTTTGCCTCTTTAATGGAATAGAAACACTGTCTTGTACCACATAATAAAATAAGACAAAAAACAGTTATAAACTATTGTATACTCTTCTAGCTATTTTCCCAATATCCTTTTTCGAGCAATAGCATCAGCAACACATCGTGGGCATCTTCCTTTTTCTGCAAGAATAAGTTTTGTATTCTTGACAACTTTCTGTTCAACGAGCTTCCACATTTCTTTAACATTACCACCTTTATACTCTACATACGAACTAATCACTCCCCCGGCATTTGCGACAAAATCAGGAATAAATAAAATCCCTTTCTTATGTAATTTTTCTTCAGTTGCATGGCTCATAGGAATATTTGATCCTTCAACAATCAAGGAAAAGTGTAAACGAGAAACATCACTTTCTTTAATAAGATCTTTTACTGCAGCAGTAATCAACACATCACATTGAACATCAAGAATTTCATTTGGCTCAGAAACTTTTCCTTTTCCATACGCAACAACACTTCCTTTTTTCTCTTTCACTTTTTTTAATCGAACAAAATCAATTCCTTTTGGATCTATAATGACTCCTTGAGAATCAGAAACTGCAACAAGTTTTGCTCCTGCTTCACAAAGATATTTTGCTGCAAACTCTCCAACATTTCCAAATCCTTCTACAGCAAAAGTAATATTTTTTACATCTTTCCTCAAATATTTCAATGCAACCAATGTAGAATGATATACACCAAATCCAGTGCTTCCCAATTCATGAGGGATGCCTCCTAATCGCTTTGGTTTTCCAGTAACACATTTTTTATTCCCATTCCCTTCAACAATCCATGCCATTTCTTCTTCAGCAGTATTCATATCAGGAGCAGAAACATATTCAGAAGGGGCAAGATGTTTAATTGCTTTCCCATACGCAACAAGCAAAGTCTTTTTTTGTTTCTTACTTAATTTTTTTGGATCAGCGATAATACCAGATTTTCCTCCACCAAAAGGCAGATCAGCCATAGCACACTTAAAAGTCATTGCTCGTGCCAAACGAAAAACTTCTAATTCATCAACATCTGGCCGTAAACGCACTCCTCCTTTTGCAGGCCCTCTTCGAGTATTATCAATAATAAGATATCCTTTCAATCCACTTTTTACATCATAGAAACGAACAATTTTTTCAGGACCAATCTGATCATACATATGTGCTTCTTCACTCAAAAATTTTCACCTAGAAAAAGAGAAGGCAAGATATTTTAAAAACCTTTTGTAATTCAAAAAAGAGGTATTTTTACTTCTGCAAATAATAATACACACCTTGTGCAGCAATAGACCCTTCAGCAGCAGAAGTAATAAACTGTTTCAAAGAAGTCGCATTTGTAATATCACCTGCAGCAAAAACTCCATGAATATTCGTTGCATGATTTTTATCTACAGGAATAAATCCCTTTGCATCAAGCTTCACGCCAATACTCTTTGCTAAAGCACTCAATGGAAGATGCCCTATCTCAACAAACACTGCATCAACTTTAATATCCTTTTTTGTATCTGTTTTTATACCCTTCACAAATTTATCTCCATAAATCTCAACCACATTAGTATTATGAATTACCTCAGCCTTTTTCATTTTATACACTTTCTGTGCAGAAATAGGCTCTGCTCGTAATTTCCCACCGCGATAAATCACATAAATCTTTTTTGCATATCCTTCCATAAATAAAGTCCCTAAAGCTGCTGCATCACCACCCCCAATAATAGCAACAGTCTTTCCTGGATATAATGGACCATCGCATGAATAACAATAATGCACACCCTTCCCAGCAAATTCTTTTTCTCCAGGCACACCTAATTTTCTATGTGTCATCCCATTCGCAAAAAGAATTGTTTTACTTTCATAATTTTTTTTATCTTTTGTTTTAACAACAAATCCTTTTTTTATTTTCTTAATTGATTCTACTTCTGCTTCAACAAGA
The DNA here is from genome assembly GCA_030697685.1 of bacterium. Lineage (GTDB taxonomy): Archaea > Nanobdellota > Nanobdellia > SCGC-AAA011-G17 > GW2011-AR17 > JAGVZZ01. Next base: position 13,134 of record JAUYPF010000059.1, read on the forward strand.
GGAACTTTATACTCCTTGACATGAGAAACAAACTTTTGCATAAGATCAGGCCCAGTAATTCCAGGTTCTCCAATCCAATTATCAACGAGATGTGCAATATTTCCTGTGCCTCCATAATCTTTTGCAATAACTGTAGTTTTCAATGTAAATCGCGCACAATACAAAGCAGCACCTAAACCTGCAGCCCCTCCACCTATGATAACAACATCTTCCATACCATCCTCTAAAAAGAAATAAGCTTTATATAATTAACGCAGATCTAAGAAAGGATGAACAAAAAAGAAACAAGTATTTTATTTGCACTTATCTTCATTCCTCCTATCCTTCTTCTCATCAGTAGACAACTTCTCCCGACAAACTATCTTTCCTCTTCTCTGTACAAAATAACTTTCCTTTTTCCTTTCTTCTACTACATCTTTCTAGAGAAAAAATCACTAAAAACAATCTACAAAGAAAATTTCTCCCTAAAAATATTCAAAGAAAACTGGAAAAAGATGTTAGTTCTAGGCATCACTGCTGCATTAATCTATCTCGGAACATTTTTTCTTCTCAAAGGATTTCTAGATCTCCCAACAATCACAGACAAACTCCAAACATTAGCATCTATTAACACGACAAATATTATTTTCATAGGAATTTACATTATAATCATAAACTCCTTACTCGAAGAATTTTTTTGGAGAGGGTTTTTATTTAAAAAGTTAAAAGAGAACATTGGAAACAAATCCTATTTCATTACTGGCCTAGCTTTCTCCTTTCACCACATCATGTTTTATTATGATTGGTTCACTCTTCCATTTTTCCTTATAATCACAGGAGGATTAACAATCTATGCAATAATAATGAACTACATCTTCAACAAATATCAAGACCTCTATTCATGTTGGTTTGTACATGCAATAGCCGACACTGCACAGATACTTATTGCATTAATTATTTTTGGAATACTCTAAATCTTTTGCAACCAACCTTTCTTCGGCTCATAGAAATCACCAGCACGTTTGAGCATATCAATTGCTTCTTCTAATTTCTTCTCAGTAATACCTTTCGCAAACACCTTAGGCTTTAAATCATCTTCAACACTAATAGGCCCGCCTTGCTTTTCCTCAGAAAGTGCATACAATACTTCTTTCACATCAATAATTCTCCCACGTACAGAAGCACTAATCCCAGTAGTCATGCGATCAATATCGATCTTTCCAGTCTCTGGATCCATTCCAACTTCTGTCATACACCATTTCATAAGAGCTATAGCTCGCAAAGCATCTTCTTCTTCGACTTCTTTTTTTAATTTAATTCGTGCAGAAGCCTCTGCTAATCGCACAATTGCTTCTAACTGCCGCGCAGAAATAGGAATAGGTTTGATTGCAGCATTACCCATAGATCCAGTCGAACGCAATTCAACGTAAAATTTCTTAATAGTCTCTACAGCTTGGTCAGTAAGCACAGGGAATATTTTTTGCTTCGCATAGGCAAGATATTTTCGCAAAAAAGGTCCATCAATTTCTGGAGCAACATCCTTATAAGAATGTGATTGAAGAACCCGTGTAGCAATATTCCCATCCAATTCCTTATTTGGAATATCTCGAATAATAAAAATAAGATCAAATCGATTAATTAAAGCTGGAGGCATATCAATTTGTTGAGGTATAGGTGTAAATGGATCAAACCTTCCTAATTTAGGATTAGCTGCTGCAAGAATAGATGTTCTCGTGCGTAAAGTTGCTTGAATGTTCGCTTTTGCAATACTCACTTGCTGTTGCTCCATCGCCTCGTGAAGCGCAGAAGTATCTTCATCAGAAATTTTATCCATTTCATCAAGTACAAGAATTCCTTTATCAGCAAGAACCATTGCTCCGGCTTCTAAAGCAAAGCCTCGCAAGAATTCATCCTTAACAATTGCAGCAGTTAAACCAACCCCGCTAGCAGATCGTCCTGCAACATATCGTGCTTTCGGTGCAGTTTTATGAACAAAAGTAAGCAATTGGCTTTTTCCCGCACCTGGATCACCACATAAAAGTATATGAGAATCTCCCCTAACAATAGTTCCATCCTTCTTCACTTTTCGTATACCACCAAACATCTGCAAAATAATTGCCTCTTTAATTTTTTCATGTCCATAAATAGAAGGGGCAACACTTGCTATCAATCGCTGGTATACTTTTGGATCTTTCGCTAATTTTTTAATTTCTTTCTCATCCTCTGGTGTAATATTAATCTCAGAATAATCTTCTTCCACAGGCTCAATATAATTTGCTTGCATCGCTAAATCAAACCGTGTCGATGTTGCACCAGTTTTTGTTTGTATAGGCACTTCATACAAAGACCCATTCACCACAATTCGTGTTCCTGGTGTTGTTCTTTTCTCCATTCGCGGCTCTACAAGATCTTCTCTCAAAAAAATCTGCATCCTCTTCGGTTGCGCACCACCTTCAAGATTTTCAGGAGACTCTTCAATAACCAGTCGTTGCACATCCACAAGATCTTTAGAGAGTAAGCGAAATTTTCCTTTCCTTCCACAACTGCATCTGCTTGGTTCTCGAAACTGCTGATCAACTTGAGGCATAGTAATCGTATTCCCACATGAAGGACACTCAAACTTTGCACTCACTGCTTGTGGCCGTACTTCAGAGCTTTGTCTGATTACGCCTTCCATCGCAATAAAACGATTGAGATGCTTGCTTCGCAAATTACGAATATAAATTTCTTCAGATTTAGGTAAATTTCGAAATCGCACACGAAAACCTTTTTTTACTTCAAACTGCTCTAAAGCCATTTCTGCAGCTTTCACAGTTTCTTCTGGTTCCAAAAGCAACTGGTCTGCAAGTTTAGGATCATATTTTGTAAGATCAAAGAAATCAATGAGTATAAATTGCAAACCTTTATTCATATGTTCATGCAATTGCTGTTGATAGCTCTGCTCAATAAACTCCTGAAATTTTTCTATTTGCTCTGCTGCATCTATAGCCATATCCCTAAAGGACTATTTTTCAAATATAAAGATTTAGGTGTTTTTTCCGGAAGATTTTCGGATTTTTCGTATAAGGTCTTTTTAAGCCGACAAGTCTACTAGCTAAAATGACAAAATATTATATAGATTCTTGTATTTTGTTGAATCTTCTAAACAAAGAACAAAATAAAGTACAAGGAATACCTGTATGGAAGATTGCTGAACTATTTTTAGAGCAGTATAAAAAGGATATCACCTTCTCAGATTTTGTAATAAATGAGCTCTATAATAAAATAAGTGAAGATCAGATAAAATAATTAATTAAATATGGAGAAATGATCAATACAACAACAGAAGAATATGCTTTTGCAAAGGAAATAGAATCTTTAGAAAGATACACACTTTCTTTTTATGACTGCATCCATCTAGCTATTTGTATAAAACGAAATATAGTTCTTATAACAAGAGATAAAGAACTTCTTGAAAAAGGAAACAAATATATAACCACAATAAAACCAGAAATAATTATATACTAGATTTTTTAAATACAATACCTGCTTTTTTAAGTTTATCATCTACTTCTTTTTGCATTTTCTGAACATCTTCCCATGACTTAATCTTCTTAGACTCTTCCCAACGAAACTTTCGAATATCTGCAATAGTCTGCTCACTCTCAGAAAGAGGCTTTTGTTTCATAACACTCACTGTTTTCATACCCTAAGAAAGAAATCTAAAACTTATAAAAGTTTCTGTCCCTTTTCCGAAGGATTTCCGCTTTTTTCTCAGAAGAGCTTTTTAAGCAAATAAATCTTATAGGTTAAATGACAAAATATTATGTAGATTCTTGTATTTGGTTGAATTTTCTAAACAAAGAACAAAATAAAGTACAAGGTTTGCCAGTATGGAAGCTTACAGAAGAATTTCTAAGGCAATGTGATGATAAGATAATTACTTCAAAATTTGTAGTGAAAGAAATTGCCGATAAAGTCAAAGATCAAAGAATGATGTTAAGACTAGAGAGATATATTTCAACAAAATGGACAAAAGAAGAGATTTTTCCATTAGCAAAAGAAATGGAATCAAAAGAAAAATATATGCTATCTTTTTATGATTGTATACACCTCTGCATTGCAATAAAAGAAAACTACGTACTAATAACCAGAGATGAAAGGCTTCTTACAATCGCAAAGAAATATATTGAAGCCATAAAACCTGAAGAAATTATTTATTAGCTTTAATTTTCTTATAAAGAGTATCTATTTCTTCATCTAAATCTTTACAATACTTCTCAAAATCTTCATAAGTCTTAATCTTCTTAGACTCTTCCCAACGAAACTTTCGAATATCTGCAATAGTTTGCTCACTCTCAGAAAGAGGCTTTTGTTTCATAACACTCACTGTTTTCATACCCTAAGAAAAAGATCTAAAACTTATAAAAGTTTCTCTCACCTTTCCGAAGGATTTCCGGATTTTAGAACAAAAGATTTATTAAGAAGTAATACTAGTAATACAAGTATGAAAACTATACAACTGAGTGTAAAAGAAGTGAATGAAGAAATATTTAGAGAATTTAAAGCAGAATCAACAAGAGAGGGTCTAAAGGTAGGGCAAGCCTTAACCTTAGCAATGGAACAATGGCTGAGTCACGAAAAAAGAAGACCAAAACTAAGCCTTCTAAACCTAAAGCCTATAAAGGGAGGAAAGGGAACAGAAAGATTAAGTGAAAATATAGACAAAGTTCTGTATGAAGAAGAATGGTAATTTTTATTGATGCGAATATTTTCTGTGCAATCATAAATGAAAATGATGTCCACCACAAAAAAGCAAAAGAGATTATAGAAAAATACACAAAAGAGAAACAACACTTCATAACAACAGACTATATTTTTGACGAAGCAGTAAGCGTAACACAACGAAAACTAGGAAAACAAGCAGCAATTCTATTAGGGAGACACATCCTTCATGGAGAAGTATATTTTATTCAAATAGACAAAAAAAAATGCAATAAAGCATGGAAAATCTTTCAAGAAGAGAATAATTTTAGCTTTACAGATTGTACAAATATAGCATGCATGCAAGAGCTAAACATAAAACAAATAGCAACATTTGATAAAGAATTTAAGAAAGAAAAAGGAATTGAAGTTATTGATAACTAATAAACATAAATTTTTTTCCCAATGATACGTTCAAATTCATCATGAGCTTCTTTTTCATACTTTTGAAGATCTTCCAAAGTTTTTTTGAAATATTTCTACTCTAAGAAGCCATAAATTCCAAAAGAGACGCAGGAATGCCAGAACAAATACCTACACAGAGGGCCATGCTAGAACCAATAAAACCTAAATAACTTATAAGTACAGGTTTTGTGTAATTCCATCGTTTTGCACGAAGTTCAGGTGTCTCAAAAACACGAGGATCAAGATCTTCTCCTGTAAAAGCTTTGTGAACACCAAGAGTAACACCCTGACCAATACCTTCACCAACAGCATAACCTAAAGATGTTGCATAAGCAGAACCTAATTTTGGTAAAAAGCTTCGAACACCATACGCACCACCAGCGATAAGTCCAGCTGTACCAGTAACAATAGTTATAGTTTCAAGATCCATTTTTATTCCCTCTCCAAAGCAGATCTATATAAGTTTCGCAAAGTCACACCAGTACCATCATCAAAATAAACACCATGACTCACCCTTCTATCCAAAGGAATGATAAGAGAAACAGCAGCTCGATAAATAACACTTCCTTTTCCAAAACTCCAACAAGAAAGACTATACTGAAGAGCTTCATCAGAAAGAACACGAAAGAAAACACCTTCACCAACAAGATCTTTTCGCGTGAAAGAAAGGCTCTCTACTTTTGCAAACAAATCTTCCTTTGTGAGAAGTCTATTCTTAGTCAAATTCTTCAAACTAGTACTTTCAAAAGCCTGAACAGAATTCATGATATTCTCCTCTCTTCTTTTTCTTTAAATATTTCAGAAATATCTCCACCATCTCTTTCACTTGAAAGACCAAGTCTATCTGCACAACAAAAATAACTCAAAGTACCTATTCCAACAACAAGAACAGCTAATCTATAAGGGAGAGGAATACTCAAAATTTCTCGATCTAATTCTCGTAATTCATATTCTAATCCCATTGTATTCTCCTACCATCCATTCCGTGCAAGAACACCAACAACTAAAACAACACTAAGTCCAAAAAACATTATAGCAAAGTTTGAAGAACTAACTGTTCCATTCAGAAAATAAGTCATCAACAGATAAACTACTGACCAGATAAGAGAAATAAGAACAGCATCCTTTCCTTTGAATAATATCTTAGGTATAGCTTTTTTTATCATTTAATTCACCTTCCCTTCTATAGTTTTTCTATTTCTATAAAGACTAATTATACCTACAGCCCCAAAAAGCATTGCACCTGCACCAGCATAAGGAAAAGACTTTTCTTCAACTAAATCATGTACTTCAGAAGGAGATTCTCCGGTGATCAGATTTTTTTGGGTATCATATCCAAAATAGTTTAAAACAGGAATGCTACCTAAAAGTATAGCACCAAGAGCAGCAGAATAAAAAAGACCTTGTGAAAGAAATCTTATCCTCTCAAAACTTATTTCTGGTTCAAAATCATAAGGGTTATCTTTCATTATTTTCTCCTATCACCGTAAATAAGCATTGCCTTTCTCATCAAAAGATAAAGTATATCTTTTACTCATATCTAAAGTACTAGGTAACTCAATCTTTCCATCCTTGTCTTCATCTTGAAGTTCTATTTCTAATGGATTTAAAACACCTTGTTTCATATCATCAATTTTTGAGATAGAAAATACTGCCACACCCACAATAAAAGTTATTCCTACCCCTAAAAGAGTTAAAGGATGATAAATAACTGCCTTAAAATCCTCTAGACTTATTGATTCTGGCGATCTCTCAGGAAAAAGTTCTCCCATTTCTACTTATAACCCACCTTAGCCAATTCTTTAATCAAAAGGTCAACAGCTTCATGCAATTTTGCTTCTGATCGTGTACCAGTACAAACAATCTTTCCATTACTGAAAAGCAAGAACGTCGCTCGAGTATTAGGTAATTTATACACCAATCCTGGAAATTGTTCAGGTTCATATTCAGTATTACTTAATTGAATAGCCAATGCATTCAGGTTCAAATCTATCCCAATAGAACCAGCTGCAACAAGGTTTTGTACAGTAAATTTAGGCTGTACAGTAATTTTCACTTTGATCTTTTCTACATTCTTAATAATCATATCAATAGAATCTTTCACAATTTGCATGCTTTTCGCACCAGTACAAACAATTTTACCAGAACTAAAAATTAATGCAGAAGTTTTAGGGTCTTTAATTCTCATAACCAAACCCGGAAACTGCTCAGGATTATACTCTGTATTAGGAAGTGCCTCAGCCAACTTCACTAAAGGAATTGCTCGCTCAAGAGAAGCAGTAGCAACAATATTTACTATTTTAATTTCTTTTTTTACTGCCATTGTATAGCCTCCAAGATATATTTTAACTGTTTAAGTGAGTCAAAACCTCTTTATAAAGGTATTTAAAGCTATGCTATCCCCTAGAAGAGACTATTTAAGAAGAATTCTTGTAATTTAAGTAAAAGCAAAACTTCTTTAAAAGTGTATGCTTTAGGAAAAGAAGATGAAGAAACTAAAAACGAAAGAATATTCAGAATCTGAAATTCAAGAATTTGAAAAACTCATCAAAGGGCATAAAAAACTCTTAGAAGCAATTGGAAGACTTTAATGAGGATAATACTTCATGAGATAATAAAACCTTCTCCAAATATTTAATAACCTAACCTTAATTATCCAAAAGATATCCCGAGAAGCCAAAGCAACAATATACTCTGCAACATCTTGAGAACGCAACATCTTCCATTTCTTTCTTTCCACAGCTAAATCATTCAAAATATCAGTATCCACACCAGCAGGATGTACAAGAGAAATTCGAATATTATTTTTCTTTAGTTCCCAACGCAAACTCCTTTTGAACCCAGTTACTGCATGCTTCGAAGCACAATACGCACTTCTCCCTGGCAATGCAATTAATCCTAGCACAGAAGACACAGTTATAATATGCCCTTCTGTTTTTTTCTTCAACATTAATCGTACAGCTTCTTGCGTACAATAAAAAACCCCAGAAACATTGATATCCAAAGTATCCTGCCAATCCTTCAAAGAAGTATCTACAAGATCAAAATTTCTTCCAATACCAGCATTATTCACTAAGACATCCACATGCCCAAACTCTTTTTCCACAAGATAAAATAATCTCTGTACATCTTTTTGTTTCGCAACATCAGTTTTGATAGCAATACAAGGAACTCCCAAAGAAAGAATTTTTTCTTTCAACTTTTCTAATCGTTCTAACCTTCGCGCAACAAGAACAAGAGTACATCCTTCTTTTGCAAAAGCTAAAGCACTTGCTTCTCCAATACCAGAACTTGCTCCTGTAAGAACAACTACTTTATTTTGTAAAGAAACCATAAAAAAAGAATAAATACTTTCTTTTTAAGACTGACGCTTTTTATCTTCAATAACTTTTTTTGAAGAACCTTCTAAATATTTTTTTGCATTCTCAGAACTAACAACACTTCTTCCCAATTGTTTCTCAATATCCTTTCGTGCATTCCCTGCAACACTTCCTCCCTTCACAGCAATACCCTTACTTTCCACAAAAGTTTTAGGATTCTCCTTTTTTGAAATCTCTGTTGTTGTAGCTTCTGCAAGCATATTCAAAACAAGTTCTATATTAGTCATATTATCCCTCAAACTCTCCATTTTGAGATTTTTTAATTGCTTATATTCCGTAACAGTTTTTCCTGACCAAGCTTTCGTAATCTCATTAGTCAGTATAGCATAATCAGATTGTTTCTCTATGCCAGACCTATTCCACTCATCAGTCAAATCTTTTCTGATCTCAATAGTCTTAAGCCTTTGATTAATCCATTCCTTTGAATAACCCTTTTGCAGATATGTTCTCATAGCTCTCTCAAATGCAAGCTCTGGATCCTCTGTTTCCTCAATTCGTTCATATCCTACTTTCGCAAGCCAAATTTTGAATGGCTCTGCATTTTTTGATGGTATGGATTGCACAAGACGAAGAACTTGCTCTGTATCTGCAACATCTGTAAGTCTCATCTTACCATCTGGAGCAAGCATTTTCAACACGTTACAATTTGTAACGCTTTGATTACCTTCATCAAGTAATCGTTTCTTTAAAACTCTCCAATATACTTGAGGATTCTCACTAATAGTAAGAACTTCTATAACATCAACTATTGAAAAATACCATTTTTGTTCATCTTCAACCCACTGAACCCGTACATTTTTATTTTCAAATAACTTAATGGAATGATCTTTGTTCATGATACACCAACCTCCTTGATTTTAAAAGTGCCATTAAATGTACAAACCAAAAAGGCTTTATAAGATTGGCGCACACCCGGTGCCGAACGTGTCAATCTGTCAATGTGGTCAAATTCAAGGGATATAAGCCTTGTAGTGGCAAAATAATTTTGTCCAAGACTTGTCCAACAAGAGCACACTCACCAAAAATAGAATTTACAATCTCTCAAAACCAATCACAAACTTCTTCCCACGAATCTCCCCTTCAGCCATATGAGAAAACTTTTTAGTATGCTCTAAATGCACTATCTTCGCACCACAACGTTCTGCAAGCGCCCCAGCCCAAGCAACAAGATGTACTCCTTCTACATGCACAGCTAACTCAATTCTATCTTCCTTCTTCAATCCAGCCTCTTTTCGCAAAGCCTGTACTCTTCGCATGATCTCACGAGCAAAACCTTCTTCTTCTAAAGCTTTCGTTGTTGCAAGATCCAAAACTACAGCACCATAAGGAAAAGTAACTGTATGTTCATCAGCAGCCATAGAAACATTCGTAGGAACAAATTGTAAACCCTTCAAATTCACTTGTTTCAAAAGAAGAGGAAGAAATATTTTTATTTTTTCTTCTATTTTATCATGCCCCTCACCAAGATACACAACTGCTTTTTCCAATGGCCAACGCACATTCACTTTTTCTTTATCTCGTGCAGCCATCAGTGCTTGCAAAACAACAGCAGTCATACTCATTCCATCCTCAAACTCTCCATCAATCAAATCTTCTTGAACTTTTGGCCACTTTTGAAGATGAATCGATTCAAAGCAAAATAAATCTATATTAATTTTTTCGGAAATAAAAGGAAGGAATGGAGCTAAGAGCGTAATTCCACTCAAATATGAATCATACAATACTTTTTGTACACCCTTATCATCTAAATCATCCCGAATAAACTGAACATATGTTTTTGAGAGATCAAATAAAAGATAATTCTTAATAGCTTCCATTGCCTTATGATATTCTAAACCATCCAAATATCCTGTCACATCTTGCACCAATCGTTCTCTTCGTGAAACAATCCATCGACTTGCAGGATCATCACTATTTATCTCTCCTTTCTTTTGACAATTTTCCTTCACATATCGTGCAAGATTAAGTATAATCAACAAATGCCTATGAACTTCTTTCCCAGGGCCATATCCAAAGCAGATATTATACTGTGGATTCTGTGAACAATATTGCCAACGCATAATATCAGCACCCATTTTTTGCACAGCATCATCAAACCAAATAGCATTACCTGCGCTCTTATGCATAGCTTTTCCTTTTTCATCTCGTACTTCTTCATATGCAAGGATTCGTTTATACGGCGCAACACCTTCTAAAACAACAGACATAAACAGCTGTGCATAAAACCATAATCGTACTTGTGCACGCATTTCAATTTCTAATTCTATAGGAAACCATTTCTTCCAATAATTTTTATCTTCAAAATATTTCAAAGTAGTAAAAGGAACAATGCCTGCATCCAACCAACAATCTCCGACATCAGTAATTCTTTCTATTTCTGCTCCACAAGAACATTTGATTTTCACAGCATCAATCCAAGGCCTATGCAATTCTGGAAGATCATCAACTAATTTTTTATCCACTGCTTTTTCCCGTAATTCTTTTCGTGAACCAACAACAGTTAAATTATTACAAGTAGAACACTCATAGAACATCAATGGTAATCCCCAATATCTTCTTCGAGAAATATTCCAATCCTCCATATTATCCAACCAATCTTGCATGAGCTTTCCCACATGCTCTGGATACCATTGAACTGTTGCAGCTGCTTCTTTCATTCTTGGTCGTAGTTCATCACATGCAAGGAACCAAGAAGAATCTAATCGGAACACCAATTCATGTTTGCATCTCCAACATACAGGATATCTATGTTTGTAATTTTCTACAGCAAAAAGAATATTTCGTTTTTCAAGTTCCTTTACAATCTCTTCTTTTGCTTTCATAACCCCTTTTCCAGTCAACCAAGAAAAGCCTTTGTTATACACACCATAATCATCTAAAGCTGGATCTAAAATCTTTAAACCTAACTTTTTTCCTAATTCATAATCCTCCTCACCACAACTAGGAGCAATATGCACAATTCCAGTCCCCTCACTTTCTCCAACTTCATTCCATAGAATAACTTTGTGTACAATTCCTTTTTGTACTTCAAAATCCGGATAGAAAGATTCATACTCCCATCCCAGCATTTCTTTTCCCTTGAGTTTTCTAAGAATAGTATAATCTTTCTTTAATTTTTGTACGAGCGCTTCAGAGATATAATATACATCATCTCCTTTTTTCACTGCAACATACATATGTTCAGGGTTCACTGCCGCAGCAACATTACTTGAAAGTGTCCACTCTGTTGTCGTCCATAATAATAAATATTCATTCTCTTTATCTTTTAACTTTGCTTTGACATAAAGAGAAGGATGCACCAATTCTGCATAACCATCATCACTCATTTCATGTTTTGAAGAACTTGTACCACATCTAATACACCAAGGAAGAATTCTCTTTCCTTTATACAACCAACCTTCTTTGTGGCACTTTTGTAAAAAAAACCAAATCCCTTCAATATTACTATCAGCCATAGTAAAATAATCCTTTCCCCAATCCATCCATTGTCCTAGCTGTTGTGATTGTTCTGTTTGCACAGCAGAATATTTTTCTACACGCGCACGGCATGCTTGGGAGAATTTATCCAAACCAAAATGCTCAATATCTTTTTTTGAATTAAACCCTAATGATTTTTCAGTTTCAACTTCTAACCAAAGCCCTTGACAATCAAAGCCATTTTGATAGCGTTCATCTTCTCCTTTCATTGCATGATATCTCTGATAAAGATCTTTCAGCGTCCTTCCCCACGCATGATGCACCCCCATAGGATTATTTGCTGTGATTGGTCCATCTAAGAAAGAAAAGTTTTTTTGTCCAGAATTTTGCTTTCGCAATTTCTCAAAAATATTCTTCTCTTTCCAATACACAAGAATATCCTTTTCTAAATTGTAAGTACCAGTACTTTCCATATACAAAGAAAAAATTACTTGCTTTAAATAACTTTGGCTGAAAAAAAAGAAAAGTTAGAGTAAAATTCTAGATTTATCCATAAGTAGTAACATCCGAAAGTCTTATAAAGGATCTAAGACCCTTAAAAAGGAGAAAAGTGGTGATATCTATGAATATACAAAGATGGAAGAACTCATTGAAAAACCTATGTTGGTCATGCAAATCCGCCCTGAATTCTCTATAGTCTATAAAGCTAATCCTAAACTTAAATTAAAAAAAGAGCATCTTAAAACAAAAAGAGAATTTACTGATTATCTCTCAAAAACTACAAAAAACTGGAAAGAAGGAGAATATTTCTTACGCTCAAACCTTGGTCCCTTCGCAGCTTTCCATGTAAAAAAAGGTGGAAAAATAACTTTATTCAAAGAAAATAAAAATAAAATTCCTTATTTATGTTGGTCAATTATGGGCAACAAATGAAATTTCCTCCAGAACTAACAAAGGAAAAGACATCACAAGCAGGAATTTTTTTAGGGACAGTAGTACTAGGTGAAATAAGTAAAATGGACCTTGTAACAGGATCACCATTAGAATTAAGCATACATAATTATGGAACTGATGTCCTATACCCATTAGGATTATATTTTTTCACGAGATATCTTGGAATATCTCAAATAACTTCAATAATGACCGTGGCTACATTATCTATTCTTTCAGAAATAAGCGATACCTTTGATGGTGGTGTGTACGACCCAAGGGATTTTTTAGCATATGGTTTAGGTTTGGGCATTGGGTATCTTATTGATAGTAGAATTTCAAAAAAAAATACCCTTTAGAGGAAAAATCCTCCAATAATATCACCAAAACTCTTATAAACTTTACAAAACCCCCATTTAATCATTAAATTAGGAGTTAATTAAAAAATGAATACATACCAAAAACCAGTTGAAGTAGGTGACGAAATAGAAGTAACAATAGAAAGCACCGGTGCAAAAGGAGATGGCATCGCAAAGGTAAACAACTTTGTAATAATCATCCCTGGTGCAAAAGAAGGGGACAAAGTAAAAGTAAAAATTACAAGAGTCCTAAAGAAAATGGCTTTCGCAGAAGTAATTACTGAAGGAAGTTCTAGTGCTTCTGATGAAGATGCTACTGCTTCTAATGAAGAAATACAAGAAGAGAGCTATGAAGAAGAAGAAGAACAGAGTTCTGACGAAGAAAACTGAGCAATCTAAAAATTTATAAATCTCTTTATTTTTTATATTTTTTATGCAAGACTCTACAATTTGGACAGAAAAATACCGCCCACAAAAATTCTCAGAAGTCAAAGGCCAAACAAAGATAGTAGAGCGAATAAAAGCATTTGTAGAACAAAAAAATATGCCACACATCCTCTTAGCAGGTCCGGCCGGCGTTGGAAAGTGTATAAAGGGAGATACCCCAATACTTACAGGACAGGGTGAACTAACCACAATAGAAGAAGCTTATAATCAAAAATGTAAAGAAGTCATGTCTATTAATCATCAAGGAAAAATAAAAAAAGGAAAAATAGCCTATTTTTACAAAGGCAAAACAGAAAAAACAATCTATATAAAAACAGAAAAAGGTGATGAAGTCACATCAACTCCAGATCACCCTTATTTAATATTAAGAGAAGGTTTACCCATTTGGTGTAAAGCTGAAGAACTAAAACTAAGTGATTTAGTAGCTACCCCAACAAAAACAATTTTTTCTATAAAGAAGCCAACTATCACTTGGGGAGGAATACCAAATATTTGGGCAGAATTATTTTCTCCAGAAACAAGACCAAGCAATCAAATGTATATAGGAGTAAAAAAAGATATAATAGTCTATTTAGAAAAGAAGATTTTTTCTTCAAGTATAGATATAGCAAAAGCAACAAAAACAAAAAGGGGAACAGTAAACATCTGTCTAAACCAATTAAACAATGAAGGAATCATATCTTTCCAAAAGAAATATCCACTAACGGTAAAATTAGAGAAAAAAGAAATCCTAACAAATACATTACCTCTTGAAAAAATAAAAGATTTATCTACAATCAAAAGGGTCTTTGATAAAACACAGAATAAAACCTCTACAAAAATTACATTTTTTCAAAATCCCAGTCCAGCTTTTTATGAATGGCTAGGATATGTATGGGGAGATGGCCATATTACAAATTCTTCAATTATTTTAACAAATAAAAACGAAGGAATAAGAAAAAATTTTATCCAACTTTCAAAAGAAATATTTGGACCAGAATTAAAAATAGTTGAAAGAACAACAGGGAAAGAAGAAGTAAATATTCAAAAAGTCAGTTCAATTTGTAAGTTATTAGAAATAAATTACAAGATTAAAAGGGACAAGAAAAAGGCGCATTTAATAACAGTTCCAAAAGAATTATACAGATGTGAATCAGAGTATATTACAAGATTTATAGACGCATTTTACTCTTGTGATGGATATTACTCAAAAAAGAAAAGGTACATTGAAATTTCCTCAAGAAGTAAATCTTTTATTATGGGTTTAAAATACTTATTAGTAAGATTAGAGATCCTATCTAAAACACATACAAAATATGGGCAATATTATTTAACTGTTTCTGGTGGGAAAGATGTAGAAAAATTTAGAGATACAATAAAACCAAAATTTAAAAAAATACCTGAGAAAATACTCCATGAAACAAATAATGATTTACTTAAAATACCTAAGAACCTATCATTCACTCTACAATCATTAGGCATTAGAAGAAAAGAATTAGGAAGAAAAAAAGAGCTAGAGTATCTTTTTGAAAGAAAAACAGGTTCAAGAACCAAAATTATAAATCTCTATAAAAAAATTATCTCACTTTCAAGAGACAGGATTTTTGAAGCTTTAAAAACAATTGAGCTAATTAATTCAGTTAAAGAAGAGTCTTTAAAAGAGATGATAGAAAGCCATTTAAAAAAACTAAAGGACTATTCCTTTCGTAAACAGATACAACAAAAATCAAAAATAAAATACGACCGATTAAAAGAGTATTATAATCATAAAAGACAACCCAACCTTAAGAACTTATTAAAAGTTATTGATTCTATAGGAGAAATAACAAAAGAAAACCAAGAATTAGGAGAAAAAATAAGAAAAAAAGTAACTATCACCTTAGCAATTATAGAAACACTTCAAAAATTAAACATTAGCTTCGAAGAAATTGCAAGAAAAAACAAATATCTAGTAAAATCCACATCTACAAATTATATATTAAGTAACAACAATAATATTTCCTTAGAAGGAGTCTATAACTTAGAGACAATCTCAGAAACAATTAAAGAAATTATAACTGAAAGAATATATTCCGAAGAGACTATAAAAACACTTGAGGCTATAGAATTCCTTTCAGAAGCAGATTTAGCTTGGACAAAAGTCAAAGAAAAAAGAGAAGAGGGAGAAGCAACAGTTTTTGATCTCAACATAGAAGAATATCACAATTTTATTGGGGGACATGGCCCATTAGTCCTACATAATTCAACTTTAGCCTTAGTAGTCGCAAAAGAACTTTTCAAAGAGGACTGGAAACAAAGTTTTTTAGAGCTTAATGCGTCGGATGATCGCGGCATCGATGTCGTAAGACACACTATTAAAGAATTTGCAAAAACAAAATCAATGAACAATGTACCATTTAAAATTATTTTTCTTGATGAATGTGACTCATTAACAAAAGAAGCACAACAAGCATTAAGAAGAACCATGGAAAGCTACGTCGTTACAACTCGCTTCATCCTCAGTTGCAATTTTTCATCAAAAATAATCGACCCAATACAAAGTCGCTGTTCTGTCTTTCGCTTTAAACCTCTTATAGAATCAGAACTCAAAGATTATATTCTAAATATCGCACAACGCGAACAGTTGCAAATTAATGATAAAGCAATTACTGCACTTGTAGATATAAGCAATGGTGACGTAAGAAGAATAACCAACATCCTTCAAAGTTGTTCTTCTATTGATAAGAACATTACAGAAGAATTAATTTATTCTTTAGTCTCGGCAGCAGAACCAAAAGAAATAAAAGAAATTCTTACTTTAGCAATAAATAGACAATTCATCAAAGCAAGATCTCTCTTATTAGATACCATGCTCAAGCATGGATTATCAGGTATAGATATTCTCAAGCAAATTCAAAAAGAAACTCTAGAACTATCTACAATTTCTGATGAAAAAAGAATTGAGCTCATTGATAAATGTGGAGAGATAGAATTTAGAATGGTAGAAGGGTCAGACGAATTTATCCAACTTGAAGCCTTACTTGCGAGTTATGCAAAATGATCCCATGGACGAAAAAATACGAACCACAAAAAAGTAAAGATATTCTTGGTCAGGAACTAGCACTCTTTAAACTCAAAGAAGCATTAAAACTAAAGCGTACAGTTCTTATATATGGTCCTTCTGGAACAGGAAAAACCTCTTCAGTACAAATAATTGGAAAAGAACTTGGCCTAGAATTATTTGAAATAAACGCGTCAGATGCAAGAAACAAAGAAAACATTGAGCAAACTATTGGAAACTCCTTAACACAGCAAAGTCTTTTTGCAAAAGGAAAAGTTATTCTCATTGATGACATTGATGCATTATCTGGAACAAAAGATAGAGGTGGACTCCCAACAATCCAATCACTAATAGAAAAAACAAAATATGCAATAGCAATAACTTGCATAAATCCTTGGGAGGATAAATATTCTAAACTGCGAAAACAATGCCTTCTCATTGAATTCCAAGCCCTAAAAAAAGAAAACATTCTCAACCATTTAAAAAATATTGCAGATGCAGAAAGTATCCAATATCAAGAAAAAGATCTTCTGGGGATAATTAAATCAAGCAAAGGGGATCTCAGGGCAGCAATTACAGACCTACAGACATGTAGTATAACCAAAACAGTAAACATAGAAGAAGATAATGAACGTGATCATGAAGAAGACATGCAGTATTGCTTAAGAAAAATTCTAAAAAGTAAGAAATGGGAAGAAACATTTAATGTATTCGATAAAGTAGATGAAGATTTGAATGAATGTCTACTCTGGCTAGATGAAAATCTTCCCAAAGAATACAACTCAGAAGATCTAAAAAAGGCATATGAATATATTTCTAAAGCAGATGTCTACAATGGAAGAATTCGAAGATGGCAGCATTGGAGATTTTTAATCTACATTAATATGCTTATAACATCTGGTGTTGCAAATGCAAAAAAAGAAACAAACATCAATGCAATAGAATATACCAGAACAATGAGAATTCTCAAACTCTGGCAGGCAAACATGAAATATGCAAAAAAGAAGTCTATTGCAAATAAAATCGCAGAACACACACATACCTCAACAAAAAGAGCAATAAAAGACTCTTTTCCATATCTCAAGAACATTCTTCTTCAAAAAGAGGTAATGGTTGAATTAAAATTAGATGAAGAAGAAATTTCCTGGTTAAGAAAATAACTATGATCTTTTAAGGATTTCACGAACCTTAGTTAATTGCAACATCTCTATACTTTGTTGGATTTCTAAAAAAGAATTTTGTAATTGATTTTGTTGTTCCAAAGATAATCTTGGATAAATAACTTTCAATTCCTCCGAATAAATCATAGCAAAATTAACATTTCCTTTCTCTAAAGCTTTTTGTGATTTTTGAATAAGCTCTACACATTGTTCGAAAGAATCTAAATCAGAAAGAATTTCTAAAGAAGACCCATAAACTTTTTTCTTAAGAAAAACTATAGGAAGAACTTGAGGAACAGTCTCCTGTATATGTTGTATTTTAGAAGAGTTAGATAGTAATTGATGAGAAAAGGAAATATGTAAATGCTTTTTAAGTTTTTGTCGTACAAAACGAAGATGAAGCATTTCTAAATCCTGCTGCAATTCAACAAAAATAGGATGTATTTCAGACCTTTGCTGTGAAGAGATTCGCAAATAAAAAGGTTTTAATTCCTCATAAAAAATTTGTGCATAATTTAAGTTTCCATTTTGTAAAGCCTTTCTACATTTTTGTAAGAGTTCATTGGTTTTTTCCAAGGGATTAGGAAATTTTTCTTCCTCTTCAGTCAATTCAGAGAAGCTAATACTATTTGAAGATTCTTTTATCTCAGAAAAATCTTCTTTTTGCTGAGCAAGCTCTGGAAAAGTAATATTTTTAGGATTTAAATGTGGAGAATCTTGTTTTTTAAAAGAAGCTAATTCAGGAAAACGTATTTTTTTTGAATGAGTTTTTTTCTCCAACTCTGGAAAAGTAATTTCTTTTTGGGGGAATAGTTTCTTACGAGTACTAATAAGATTATTCTTTAGAGGAAGTAATGAACCTTTCTCAAAAATATTTGCAAAAATGGAATGCTTATATTCTAATTTAGGGATTTGTAAAGTTAATTTTTTAGGACGAACAAGTAGCTTTCCAATCTGAAAGCCTTTCCTTTTAGGAAGATGTATTGGTGCTTCTAAAACAATAGACGATATATTTACCTCGCCACCTCTTTTTTTCTTTACCATGAACTAAAAAAATAGAAGAATAAAGAATATATAAACTTTTTTAAAGTTGGATTCAACAAAAAAGATAAGAATTCTAAACTTGAAGCACCCAAAAACCTTAAGAAGCTAAAACCTATTCTAAAAATCAATGGCCTTTAACATTATCGTAGGAAGAAACGAAGAAGACAAAAAAAAATTTGGAGATAGAGGAACTATCCTCCTAGGAAGAGCCTATGTAAAAATGGGACAAACAACATCTCTTTCTAACTATGTCTACCTCGATGTAATCAAAGCCCATGTGGTGTTTGTCGTCGGCAAAAGAGGATCTGGAAAATCCTACTCAGCTTCTGTCATCGCAGAAGGCATAATCGACCTCCCAGAGGAAGCATCAAAAAATATTGCAGTGATTATGTTAGACACCATGGGCGTATTCTGGACGATGAAATATCCCAATGAAAAGGATGCAGATTTATTAGAAGAATGGAATCTAAAACCCAAAGGCATGGAAAAAATAAAAGTATTTACACCATTCGGAAAATTTGAAGATGCAAAAAATAAAGGTGTCCCCACAGACTATCCTTTTTCTATCAAAGCTTCTGAACTCACTGGAGAAGATTGGCGCCTAGCATTTGAACTACCAGCATCACACCCTGTTTCTATTCTTATTGAAAAAGTCCTAGGAGATTTTGCAGAAAATAAAATTGAAGAATATACCATTGATATGATGATTACTACATTTGAAAAAGAAAATACATTCCCAGTAGATGTACGCAATGAAGGAATAAACAAATTACGAGCTGCAAAACGTTGGGGTCTTTTCTCAGATGAAGGAACTAAGATTGATGTACTCATTAAAGGTGGAACAGTTTCTATCTTAGATATGTCTGCATATGCAACTTCTGAAGGTGGCTGGGGCGTCAAAGCTCTAGTTGTAGGTTTAATTTGTAAAAAAGTATTCATTGAACGAATGATCTCCCGTCAGTTAGAAGAAGTAGAAGCAATCAAAGTAGGTTATTCCTATTTCAAAATGGAAGAAGAAGTAGAAACAGAAGAAAAAAAACCTTTAGTCTGGTTCCTTTTAGATGAATGTTTAACAGGAAAAACCACTATAGATACATCCTATGGAAAAGATAAACTTTCAAATATAATTAAAAAACACAAACAAGGAGAAAATATAACAGTGCTTTCATTTAATCAAATAACTAAAAAGCTAGAATATAAGCCTATCACAAAGGTGTATGAAAAAGGAAAGAAAGAGATTATAAGAATAAAAACTGAAACAGGTCAGGAATTAGAATGCACAGAGAATCATAAAATTCAAACAATAAATGGCTTTCAAGAAGCTTATTTAGCAGAAGAAATTGCTATTCCTATCAATACACCTTACAGAAATAATAAAGAGCTCATAATAGCACGTTTATTTGGATCAATCATTGGTGATGGCTATCTAAACCAAAAAGGAACTGTAGTCGGATTTTCAGGGAAGGGCTCAGAAGAAGATCTTTTAAGAATAAAAGAAGACTTAAAAGAATTAGGATTTACATCCAGTAAAATTCAAACCAGACAAACAAAGTCATATATAACTACCACTTACGGAAAAACACACGAAGTAATAGGAATAAGCCAGGAGTTTACTTCTAGCACAAAATGCCATAAATTCTTTAAAGAGAAAGGTGCTCCTATAGGCAAAAAAATACAAAGCGCATTCAGAATCCCAAAATGGCTAAAAGAAGCAAACCTAGAAGTCAAAGCAGAATTTCTAGCTGCATTATATGGAGCAGACGGAATGGCACCAAGTATTTCTAAAGCCTGCAAAAGAGATTTTAATCCTATTAGGCTTAGTTTCAATTATATCCTCACCAATGAAGAACATGCAAAAAAATATACAGAAGATTTAGTAAAACTTTTAGAGGATTTAGGAATACAAAAAAATAAAATCTCTCAAAGAGAAGGAAATATAAGAAAAGATGGAAAAAAAACAGGAAAAATAATTATTACCTTGTCTAAAGAAACAATAAATACCATTAGATATTTAGATAATATAGGATACCGATATTGTAACAAAAAAGAAGTCGCAGGAAAAAAATGGCTTGAATATCTTAAGGCAAAAAAATTTGAAGAAAGTAGAATCCTAAAATTAAAAGAAACTGCAATAACTATACATAAAACACAAGGCCTAGGAAAAATAAGAATTGCAAAAATTCTAGATGTTAAACCCTATCAAGTAAGAGACTGGATTTATTATGATATTAAAACGAGAAGCCAAAATTCTTTTCAAAATTTTGAAGAATGGGTAAAAGAAAGAGTATTTGAAAATCAAATTTTTGAGAGGATCATAGAAAAAGAGAAACTTGGCCAAAAAGAGGTTTTTGATATTTCTGTAGAAGGGAACCATACATTTATAGCAAATAGTTATATTGTACACAACTGCCACGAACTCCTTCCAGCAGAGGGAAAAACTGCAGCAACAGATGCTCTGGTTACAATCCTCAGAGAAGGAAGACAACCAGGAATTTCTCTTTTACTTATTTCACAACAGCCTGGAAAGATCCACTCAGATGTATTAACACAATCAGATATTGTTATTGGGCATAGACTTACTGCAAAACGTGATATAGACGCACTGAACTCTATGATGCAATCTTATTTAGGAAACACTTTAACAGGATACTTAAACACACTTCCTTCAGAGCCAGGAGCGGCAATCCTTCTCGATGATAACTCTGAAAGACTTTTTCCCATTCGAACAAGGCCTAAGTTCTCTTGGCATGGTGGAGAAGCACCTACAGCAATCAAATACAAGCGTTCTGCAAATCTAGGCATCTAAAATGGCATACAACAAAAAAGATTATTATTTTAACAAAGCAAAAAAAGAAGGTTTTCGTGCACGTTCTTCTTACAAATTAATAGAGATTGCAAAAAAATATCAACTACTAAGAAAAAATGATTCTGTTCTTGATATTGGCTGTGCTCCTGGATCCTGGTTACAAGTTGTGAAACAAATGACAAAAGGAAGAATTGTCGGTGTTGACCTTGTTTCTATAAAACCAATAGAAGGGGTGACATTTATTCAAGGGGATATTGAAGATACAGAAATAAAAAAACAACTCAAAGGAAAATTTGATTTAATCATTTCAGATATCGCACCAAAAACAACAGGAATGAAAGAAAGAGACCAAGCAGTATCTTACATTCTTTCAAGAGAATCATTTCTCATTGCAAAAAAACATCTCAATACAAATGGAAACTTTCTGGTAAAAACTTTTCAATCACAAGAAACAGAAGATCTTGTCAAAGAAATGAAATCTTTTTTTACTTTTGTAAAAAGATACAGCCCTCAATCAACAAGGCAAGGTTCAAAAGAAATTTATATTGTTGCAACAGGATTTAAGTTGTAGATAAATTTAATAAATGTTCAACAATCTGAACAATATCTTTTTTTGCAATAGCCATAACTCTTTTTGTTTCTTCATGATCAACAATTGCACCTGGAACAATACCATTTGCATAATTAACATTAGAGCAAATTGCAGCAAAAGGAATCTTCATTTGTGATAAAAGCATTCCTTCCGGAACAGTCGTCATACCAACAACTCTATAAGGCTTTCTTCTTTGAGTGAGTTCATCAAGTACTGCAATCTCATCACTGCTTTCAAAACAATCTCCCCCATTATAAATATACAATCCATTTTCTAATGCCATACAGCCAGTCTCTCGTATTGCAAGTCCAATTTTTTTTTGTAGCCCTAAATCAAAAATATCATCTAAGCTTGAATGAACATTTTTAGATTTGTTTCCAAAGCTATGCCGAGATGCAGCAAAACCTCTAAAAACTCTAGCAGGGACAACAAATGCATGTTTGTCTGCAATTGGAATATCAAGATCTAAAGCACCTACTGCACTAAAACCATACACAAGATCAACACCTTCTTCATAAAGCCTTAAAACATTTGCTTCATATCCTTTTTCTTGAATAAGTTCTGCAGGACTGCGAATAGGTTTTCCATCTTTCTCTCCATGCCGTGGAAGCAGCAAAACATCTAAATTCTGATATGTCCCAGTTTTGTAAGGAAGCACACGGCCATAAGAATTGTGAGTCTCTTTATGATATCGAATATCCAATAAAAGCTTATCAAACGCTGTACTCAAACCACTCCCTAAAAGAAAAGCTATTTTCATAAAAAGAAAAAGAAAATGCCCCTTTTTAAAAATAATGTAAATGAAAACTAGAGTTTTTACTTCATAAAAGTCAAGGCTTTCTGCATCAAAGGCATAACTGCTTCTGCTTCTTCTTTAAAGAGTCGTCCTAATTTACTAAAACTATACTCACCAGTATTATTACTTAAATCTTCTCGAGATATTTGTAATTTTGCTGTTCCTTCATTATAAGACATAACACTCACTGTTATTCTTGTAGTTTCAAATTTTATAGTCTCACTAAATAATGCTTTATCCAAATTTTTGTCAAATGCCATAAACTAAGAAAAAATTCTAGTTTTAAATACTTTTGCTTATCGACGAGACACCGGAAATCCTTCGAAAAAGAAAGAATTTTTCGGAAATCTTCCGGATTTTTCGTGTAAAGATTTATTAAAACAATTTACCTAAAGATATTTTGTGCTGAAATCGCATAATCTGGTAGTGCGAGAGCCTTAAGGGATCCTTAGTAACCAGGACTAAAGATCAGAGACAGCTCTTGTCTCCCCCGAGACTTCTGGGTTCAAATCCCAGCTGCAGCGCATAAATCGTCCAAAGAATTAAACTTTTTGGATAAGCAAATTTCACAAAAACAAATAGCGAGAGCTATGCAAGGAGACAAAAAATGAAACAAGAAATGGAAATACAAAAATATATTCAAGAAAATGGTTGGAATATAAACTATGATGGAAATACTGCAACAAATATTTTTGGTACAGAATATAATGTAACCATTCAAGATACAAAAGATTATTTTGATTTTTCTAATGTGCAATTAAAAACAAAGGAAATAACAATCAAAGATATATGTGAATTCCATCAAGATGTTTTCAACGCAGAAGGGGGGACAGAACATATGGCCTATGCACTTGCACATGAAGTAGCACACACAGAAACATACGCAATCCATTCTGCACTAGCCCTAGGCCTATTAGGATTAGGACTAGTAAGAACAATACAAAGCAAAGACCCAAAAACCTTCCTAAAATGGTCATTTTCTGCTTTACTAGGAACATATTTTCTCAGCGAAGCAACAGCAGAAGCAGGCGCATATTTCATTCATGGAGCCAGAATAGAAGGAAACCTTGGCCTCTACAAAACATTGTTAGACTTACTTTAAACAATGAAATCAATACAGACACGGAATTTTTTCGGAGCATACTGCCCGCACTTTACCACTGAAAGAACTTTGAAAGAAGGAATTTTTTCTTTGATGAGAGACAAAGGTTTTGTAGGAATTTCTTCTGCTGCAGCAAAAGTATAGAAGTGGATTGTTCCTTTTTTTTTCAAATATTTAACTGCAACATGCAAGAATTCCTCTGCAGACTTTGGCAAAGGCATAAGCACCCTATCAAATTTTTCAGAAGAAGAGAAATCCTTTGCATCTATGTTATATAATTGAATCTGAGGATATTTCTTACAATTCTCTACAGCATATTGGTGTGCTACAGGATTCTTCTCTACTCCTACTATCAAAGAAGCCTTACTATACCTCGCAAAAATCAATGGATAAGGCCCAACCCCAGAAAAAAGAATTAACACTTTCTCTCCTGGCTGAATCATCTGTGCAATACGCAATCGTTCTGTGCCTAATCGAGGAGTAAAATAACATTTTTCTACATCAAGTTTCATCTGTATACCACTTTCTCTGTATACAGTCTCTTTTCTTTTCTCTCCAGCAATCCATTCTAAGTCTTGTGTGCGAAATTCCCCATGGTATAATCCTTCTCTTCGAAGAACGACTTTCACATCTACTTTTTGGAGAAGTTTTTTTGCTTCGGAATCTTTCACTTCTTTTCCAACAATAATAATATCTCCAATTTGATCATACGCGCCACTATACTCTTCTTTCTTTTCTTTAAGAGGAGCATTTTTTTCTACAAGTGTATATCCTTTCACTTCTTTGTTCACAGGAAAATAAATGTACTCTCTTCCAGGAAGAGGACTATACCCTACAGCAAAAGCTCCTTTTTCTAAAAGCTGCTTTTTTATCTTCTCTGCATCCTTCTTGAGAACTTTCACACATTTCATAGAGAAGAAAAGAATCTAAGAATTTATTAAAGTTCGTATAAGGATTGTTAAATCCAATCCAAAAACGGCGCTAACTTTCTCACCCTCTTTAGAAAACTTTATATATAGGTTTAATCTAATTTATTTATAATGACAAAAGAAACAAAAAAGATTACATTAGGTTTAATTTTAAGTTGGATTTTCGGAGTGTTATTTGGAATAAGCGGATTAACTTTTCTTTTTAGTGGTTCAATAGTTGCAGGTGGTTCTCTTATCCTTGCATCATTAGTATTGCTTCCGCCTATGAATAAATTTGTAAAAGAA
>JAUYPF010000062.1 GCA_030697685.1 bacterium
AATATAGAAAAGCTTGGTTTTGTCGGTGCTGCTGTTTTTGTGAATGTTAAAGCAACAAGACAAAAAGAATTCAGGCAATTTCTGGCAGAAACGCCTTTTGTGTCATGGGTGGCAGAATTATCTGGAATTTGGAGTTTTGGACTTTCAATAATTGGCAAGACTAATGAAGAGTTAGATGATAACTTTCTTCAGATATATGATAAATTCAAAGACGCCATTATTGACCATCGTTTTACTCTTCATAAAAAAACAACATTTCTTTATGAAAAATATTTTGGAGCTATACCTAAATCAATAACTGAGAAAAAAACTAAAGCCTACAAAACAGATAAAAAAGATAAAATTATTCTTCAAGAACTTACCAAAAATTCCAGAATTGATAGCGTTGCTTTATCTACAAAAGTTTCCTTAACAGCACCTGCTGTAGCACAGAGAATTAAGCGATTAGAAGCAAGCGGGCACATAGAAAATTACTCGATTTTTGTTGATGTCCAAAAATTAGGATTATTTCAGTATAGCATCTTCGTAATAAACAAAAACATTGACGAAAAACAAAAACTTATCAATTACTTAAAATATCATAAAAACGTTTCTTTTCTTGCTGAATATGTAGGAGATCCATTTATTGAATTTGGATTATTTGTTAAAGACCCTTACGAACTGAGGGAGAGATTACAGGAAATAGAGGAAACATTCCCGAACAACAGAGTTATTGAACTCTCACTATTCCAAAAAGAGTTTGTCTCAGTTGGACCACCCCTTTGCGTTTTTGAGTGAGCGGCGACCTTAAACTGATTCTGTGATACGATATATTTGCTCCAGATTTACTTTGATTTTTTGCTCTTCGAGCATCGTTGCACTAAAAATCAAGTCCTCCAAGTATTCGGACGAATAGAACAGGAATTTAACGGTTCCGAAACCTTGCAGGTTTCTCCACCCAAATTGAATTTTGGAGGTCGCTCGGCTGGGTTGCCTGCCTCGCTCCAGCTCTCAAAAATCAACTTCGTTAAATCGCATACGTTCCTGGTCCTATCAAAGCATACGCCTCACGCAAATTCCCAACAATATTTTCGAGTACCATTTTATAAAATTTTGAGACTTCAGGGGTTTTATATATCTTTCTATTTGTAGCTCCTTAAAAGAGGTTACAAAACTTTGGTTTCTTCTCTAGAAGCGTCTTTTCCCATCAATTTTCTAATTTCACAATGTATCCTATAGAAGACGAGGCTTTTAATTATTCCTTTTTAATTCCGGACACGCCTTTCCAACCAAAACCTATATAAAGCCCCAAAAATTCCACTTTGAAACATATGACAACAATGCAGGATAGCAAACCTTCTGAACTAGTCTCTCACGCAGCAGAAGAACTCAAAAAAGCAAAAGCAGTGAAAATGCCTGAATGGGCAATGGTAGTAAAAACTGGTCCAGCACAAGAGCATGCTCCAGCACAAAAAGACTGGTGGTACAAAAGAGCAGCATCAATTTTACGGAAAGTCTCTTTAAGAGGTCCAATTGGTGTTGCTAAATTACGAACATTTTATGGGAAGAAAAAAAATAGAGGGGTAAGACCAGAGCATTTTTTTAAAGGCTCTGGAAAAATTATTCGTGTTATCCTACAACAATTAGAAGCAGAAGGCTTGCTAAAGAAAGTAGAAAAAGGGGTACACAAAGGAAAAATTATAACACCAAAAGGACAATCATTTTTAGATAAGGCAGTAAAAAAACATGGATCTGGAGGAACTAAAAAAACAGAAGCTTGAGCAGCTCCAACGCGAGCTCATGCAGAAACAAATGCAGGAGCAAGGAGAGCTGCAAGAGCAACTTGAGCAACTAGAAACCCTTGCAAAGCGTTTCATGAGCCCAGAAGCGATTGCGCGTTATGGAAACATGAAAGCAGTGCATACAGAAAAAGCCATCCAATCCATTGTTGTCATAGCACAACTAGTGCAGCAAAACAAAATCACAGAAAAAATAACAGATGATCAATACAAAAATCTCTTACTGAGATTAACACCAGAAAAAAAAGAATTTAGGATACAAAAAAAATGAGTAAATTTTTACATTTAGCAAAAAAATTGCGTCTTGCAAAGAAAGCATCGCAAACACGTTGGGCTCCTTTCTGGGCAATCCCCAAAGCTTTTGGAAAAGGCAGAAGAGTACATCCAGGAAGATTAACAGTAGTAAAAAGAAATTGGAGAAGGACAAAAACAAAAGCCTAAGATGGAACGAACTTATATTATCCCATTGAGAAAAGAATATCAGAAAGCTCCTTTGTATAAAAGAACAAAGAAAGCTGTAGCTGCAACAAAAGCATTCTTACAAAAACATATGAAAACTCCAAATGTAAAGTTAGGAAGACATTTGAATATGAAACTCTGGGCGCAAGGTTATAGACATCCTCCTCATAAAGTAGAAGTTTCTGTAGAACTCATTAAAGACAAAGATGGTGACTATGTATATGCTGAGCTTGTTGGTGTGAAAAAAGAAACTTTAAAGAGAGAAAAAGTAGAGAAGAAAACAGGTATTGCAGGAAAACTAGATGAATTCCGTGGCAAAGATTCAGTACAAGCAGAGCATAAAGCAGAAGAAGTAAAAGCGGAAGAGAAAGCAATCAAAGAACTGCAAAATCCTAAAGCAGAATCACAAAATAAAGTTGCAGCAGAAAAAATGGATAAAAAGAAGGATATGAAAGATCGCACAAAGAATATCTTTTCTGATTCTAATAAACAGCAACGTTCTAAGAAGTGAATAATAAAAATATTTAAACTCTATAGAATGAAAGTTGATTCTTAATATTATATTGATATAATTGTTCCAGATGAGCAATATCAAAAGACACTACAAAAAGCCCCTGAATTTCTTGTGAAGTGCAAGTCCCTTATCAATAAATTAAATGAAAAAAAAATAAATGAAGATAAGAGATAATTTTCAAACAAAAGCAGTAAAAAAACTATTATAAATAAGTTTTTAAACCCTTTTTAGTTCTCAAATCTCATGGAATTTCCATTTGAAAGAAGAAAATACGAAATTTTGAAACGTGCAGAAGAAAAAACAAATCCTGCATGGGGAAAAGCACCAGAACAGAGAACAATACAAGAACTCCTAGACTATGGTTTAATAATTCTTAACAAACCGGCAGGTCCAACATCCCATCAGGTTGTAGATTTTGTAAAAAAAATTCTTAGTCTGGAAAAAGCAGGACATAGTGGAACTCTCGACCCAAATGTTACTGGCGTCCTAGTTATTACTCTCGGCAAAGCAACGCGTGTAGTAGAAGTGCTCCTCACTGGAGGAAAAGAATACATTTGTTTGATGCACATTCACGCAGCAGTTGAAGAAGATCTCATAAGAAAAACTTTCAAAGAATACTTAGGAAAAATAGAACAAATGCCTCCTAAAAAATCTGCAGTAAAAAGACAACTACGAACAAGAGAAATTTATTACCTAGAAATTTTAGAAATTGAAGGTCAAGATGTTCTTTTTCTTGTAGGTTGTGAAGCAGGAACATATATCAGAACGCTCTGTGTAGGTTTGGGTAAGAAGTTAAATTGTAAAGCGCACATGCAAGAACTCGTACGCTCAAAAGTATGTTCTTTTACAGATAAACAGTGGCATTCTTTGCATGATCTTAAAGATGCATATGAAGACTACAAAGAAGGAAATGATCATGCATTAAAACAAATAATTCTTCCTTTTGAAACAGCAGTTGCACACCTTCCAAAGATTTGGATTTCAGATTTTGCAATAGATTCCATTGCCCATGGTGCTTTTCTTTCTGTTCCTGGAATAGTGAAACTAGAAAGTGATATTGAACTTGGGAATACAGTAGCATTACTTTCTCTAAAAGGAGAACTCATTGGCATTGGTCAAACAAAAATGAACTCGCAGAATATGTGGAAACAAGAAAAAGGTGTTGCGATGGGTGAAACAAAAGTTTTCATGGAACCAGGAGTGTATCCAAAATATAAGAAAAATGAGGAAAAAGAATGAGTCTCTTCATACTTATACAACAATGTTTGGAGAGTACAGAACGAGCAGAAAAGACTATAAAAAATATTTCTGTTTTAAAGTATGAATGGGAGAATAAAGAGAAAAAAGAAATAGTTTATTTATGGATGAAAGATATTTTTTCACTTCTAAAAAAAGATCCTATGAAAATTGGTCAAATAGAACCTCTCTTATTTGTACTTGCAGATAAAATAGTCTTGCAGAATAAATCCTTTCTTTTCAAATTTTTAAAAGACTTAAATAAATATCATACTCATCTTTTACTTGAAAGTTGGAGAGCTTCAAAAGAAGAAGAAAAAAAAGTAATGATAGAAGCAATTATTACAGCAATAATAGAATGGGAAAAACTTTCCCAATCCTTTTTTGAAGACGCAAGAAGAAATCTTCAACTGATTGAAGATAGGTCAAATGGAAAAAGCTTAAATTTCATGATTCGAGAATTTCATCCAAGAAAAATAGATGCTAAACATCCTTGGAATGAAATACAGCTTACTTCTTTAAGGGAATTATCCACAGAAGAAATTCTTGCAAAAGCTTCTGAAGATCCTCTTTCTGGTTTTCGTTTTTTTATTACTGATGATATTAGAATCTATGGCCCAGCAACAGGGATAGAAATTAAGAGCGGTCATCATAGAGTGTATGAGTTATACAGGAGATACATAAATGGTCTTTTAGAAAAAACCTGTTTTCATCAGCAATGTAATGGAAATATTTTAGTTCTTTTTTTGGAAAAGCACTGATCTATTAATTGTAAGAAGATCTTGATCAAGCCATCCCCCATTAGGATATTTTTTTGAAAATGCTGAAGGAAAAGAAAGATCTGTCTGAGAAAGAGCATGCTTCACATGAATGAAAGAATGAGCATGGGGATAATAACCATGAGATCTATTATTCAACTCTCGAATAAACCATAGTCCATTTACATCTTTATCCATATATGCTTCACCGGCAGCAAGGATATTTTGTCCTGAGGCAACTTGTACATGCTCATGCAATTCTCCACCTAACAAGAATTTTCCTTGTACATTAACAACATACGTTTGAGGTTTTTCAAAATGCTCTTTTCCCCACTGAGCATCAGCTTCAAGAATGCTATTCAGAGATTGGAGATCTGCTTGACTAGAAATTATTCTTCCTTGATGTTGTTCAGCATTTTTTCTATCCTCTTCCTTTTCTATATAGGTATAAGGAAATAATCTTCTAGGATGATGGGTATGTGCATGCAAAACACTTGTAGCTAAATCCTTTAGTTCTCTTGATTCTATCTCTATTCTTTGTAGAAGTTCCAAAGCACGAGGATCTTTATTTGCTCTAAAAGCAAAAAGAATACTTTTTTGTAGCTCAATCCTTTCCTTCTCTGGAAAGCTTTCTTCAGCAAAAGAGAGGTAATTTGCAAGAAAGAAATATGCTCTACTATCTTGACTTATTCCCAAAGAGATCAATGCATCCCTTCGTACGACTTGTTCTGGATCAAAAGTCAAAGGAAGAAGAACTGGAAAAATATTTCTATTTCTGCAGTGTGCTAAACCTAATGCTGCTTGAGATCTATTATAAGAATTTTCATCTGTGAGTTGTTCTAAATAGTGCTTTATGTTGTCATTTTTCATTAGTTATCTCTGATAAGGAGTAATTTATAAAGCTTCCGTTATCCAAAGAATGTTATAGAAGGATATTTTTTTCTACTTCTGGATACAGATAAAAAAGACATTGCAAAGTATATGCAAAAAAAGCTCTTTCTTTCTCTGAGAGAGGTTTAAATCTATCAATACTTTCTTGAAGCATTCCTTTATCATCTTGTTCTCCAAGGATAACTTCCATGGTCAGTATGAGTGGACTAGCCCTGTAATCAGCATGTCCAAGCCAAAGATATTTATCAGGAACTTTTTTGAGTTCTTCCCTGAGATAAGGGAGTGTACGATTAAGATCTAAAGAAGCAAGTGTAATAAAAGCATTGTGTCGTAAAGACCCAGAAAGTTCTTTTTCAATAAAGGGATACGCATCAATATTTTTTTCTGCACGAATATTACCCATGGCTTTTCGTTTGAGCTCAAGATTTCCTTTTTCCTGAAAAATATCTTCTAAATACATTAATAACACCTCTCATCATAAAAAATAACTTCACTAAGCTGTAAAAATAGGGTCTGATAATTCATAGTGCTCTATTTTAAAGAGAGAATATATAAATATTTGGATTAGAAAAGTTCTAATAGTGGGGGAGTATCTTTACTTTCATGGATAGACGCGTACATATTATCATTAAAGGGAAAGTGCAGGGAATATTTTTTCGTGCTGCAATAGAAGAGCAAGCAAAGAAGGTAAAGATCAAAGGTTGGGTAAAGAATACTGGTGATGATGTAGAAATTCTTGCAGAAGGAAAGAACGAATCTATTCAAGATTTGTTAGAGTTTTGTATTATTGGTCCCAAAGGTGCAAAGGTAACTGGTGTAGATATAGATGAACTTGCTTATACAGGTGAGTTTGAAGAGTTTACTAGAGAATAATTAGACAAGTTTCAAGTGAAAATCTGGAATGATTTCTTTAATGATGCTAAAATGGCTATCCCTGGTAACAAGAGTATATCCTCTATTGATGCTCATACTTGCAATGATCGTATCTATTCCTCCAATAGGTTTTCCTTTTTTTCGAAGCTCTCCAGCAATCCTCACAGCTAGTTCAAAATCAAGAGCCTCAGGGTAAAGAACAATGCAATCATTGATTGCAATAGGAAATTCAATGATAGAAAATATACTGGTCATACCTCTTTTTCCTTCGATTAAAACACTTGTGTCTAAGAGCGTATTCTTTTGCGATCTCTCTCTCTCATCTTTTTCAGCCATTGTTCTGAGTCCTCCTTAGATTGATCTCTAAGTGAATCTATAGTCTCTTGTGTTTTTTTGGAGAATAGAGAAAGGAGGTCTCTTCCATGAATTTCTTTTTGAACATGCAATAATTCAAGAATAATCCCCTTTCGAGCTGCTTCACTCCAACGAATCTCTTTGTGTTTTTTTATTTCCTTATACAAAGGATCAGGGATACTAAGAGTCATATGTGCCATATGTATTTATACAGCTTGTATGTATTTAAGTCTTTCCCTGGTTAGGCTCTGTTCACTTTCTAAATGATAGTATCAAAATCACCCACTTTACGGATTCTGCCACCTGGTTATGGAATAGTTTAGAAAAGAATAATTCTATTTTTTTATCAGAATGATCTACTCTCTTAATTTTCTAGAAAGTATTTTTAATTTTCTGTCATCAACTTGTGCATGAGTACCATCAATCTTAATATTTTTAATTTCAGAATAGGTTTTTCTATCAAGA